>CAMGDO010000076.1 GCA_946042585.1 uncultured Clostridia bacterium | reverse complement strand
GAATACATGGGCGGCTCCTTCCGCTGCGCGCCGCGTGCCGATCTGCACGACGGGCTGCTGGAGGTCTCCATCGTCACCCCCATCAGCCGCCTGCGGCTGGCGCGCATTATCAGCATATACCAGCGCGGCGAGCATCTGGATGATCCGCGCTTTGCCGACTGCCTGACCTATCGCCGGGGGCGCAAAATCGAAGTGGAAACGCCGAAAAAGGACTTTCTCCTGTGTATGGACGGAGAAATCATCACCGGCGATCATTTTGTCATTGAGGTCAAGCCGCGGGCGCTGCGCCTGATTCTGCCCGAAGGCGCCGCGCATACCGGAAAGCGGCTGAACATGCAGGAAGAAGCCGCCGTATGAAGGAACTGCACGTCGTCTGCGCGATTGTGCAGGCAGAAGAGCGCGTGCTCATTGCCCGCCGCGCAGAAGGGCAGAGCAATGCCGGTCTGTGGGAGTTTCCCGGCGGCAAGATAGAAGCGGGAGAAGCGCCCCAAATGGCGCTGCAGCGCGAGATGAAAGAGGAATTCGGCGCTGACGGTCTCACGGGCGCGCACCTGTGTGACAGCCATTACAGCGACGAACGCATGAAGCTGACCCTGAGCGCGTTTTTCTTTCATCTGTTCACGCCGGAGCTGCAGCTGCGCGTGCATGACGAAATCCGCTTTGTCAATGCGCAGGAGCTGCCTGCCTGCGCGCTGTCCCCGGCGGATGTCCCCATTGCGCAGGCTGTAGCCAACCGGCTCAGCGCGCCCTCTCAGACGCCCGTTCTTTCCTATGAACCGGCAGACCGCACGGATATTGACGCGCTGTTTGCGCTGAACCGGGCGCTGATCCTGCAATATGAGGATCTGTCCAGCCTCCAGCCGGAAGAGGTGCTGCGCTGGGTGCATCGCAAGCTGGAGAAAAGAATCACCGAATACACGCGCATCCTTGTAAACGGCAAAAAGGCGGGGTATTTTCATTTTGCGCCGTCCGGGGGCAAAATGGAGCTGGACGATCTGTATGTCTTTCCGATGTTCCGGGGACAAGGCGTGGGCACGCAGGTCATCCGCCGCTGCCTTGCGCAAACGCATCTGCCCGTGTTTCTGTATGTATTCAACGGGAACACACGCGCCATCGCGCTCTATTCCCGCCTGGGCTTCACCCTGCGTGAAGCGGTGGGCGATACGCGCTGCATGATGGAAACAGTCAATAAAACAGCCGGATGCTGAAAAGCACCCGGCATTTTTTCTGCTGGTCAAATCCGTGATTATTTGTTGAGCTCGTCGCGCAGATAGCCCGCGATGATATCGACGACCCGCGCGTTCCTGCCGCCGCGCGTCACAATCACATCCGCCTGATGGGCATAATTGCGGATATATTTTTCATACATGGGCTTGACTGTACGCAAATACTGGTCGCTGATGCTCTCAATGGCGCGGCCGCGCTCAAGAATATCGCGGTTGATGCGGCGCAGCAGGCAGATGTCGGGCTCCACGTTGATATACAGCTTGAGAAACATCAGATCATTCAGCCGCTCATCATAGAACGCATGAATGCCCTCCACAATCAGCACGTCCGCCGGCTCAATCATTTCCGTGCTCGCAGTGCGGCGGTGCTCAACAAAGTCATACGCCTTTCGCGGCACAGCCCTGCCCGCCATCAGCTCGCGTACGTCCTCATAAAGCAGCTCGTGGTCAAAAATGCAGGGCTCGTCGTAATTGAGCCGCGTGCGCTCCTCAAACGTAAGATCGGGATGATCCAGATAGTACGCGTCCTGATTGATCAGCGCGCTGGACGCGCCCACCGCCCTGCACAGTTCGTTGGCCAGCGTAGTCTTTCCCGAGCCGCTTGCGCCGCAAATGCCGATGAACACCATGGGATTTTCCTCCTCCCGCTTGCTGCGTATAGGATACCGCAGAGCCGAAGAATCTGTCAAGCGCAAAGATATTTACACGAATCCTGCAAAAGCCTGACGATTTGCGTCCGCCGCAGAAATCCGTTTGAAACAGCCGGATTTCTGCGGGAAATGCTTGCAAATACAAGGCGCTGGTGCTATAATAATATGCTGTGTGCGAATGCTATCACGCAGCACACGGATTGATCCGCAAATTTGCGCAGGAGGGTTCTCAATGAGTTACACCGTAGAAAAGATCGCGAGCAATAAAGTAAAGCTCACGTTTGTCCAGAGTGCCGAGTCCTTTGAAGAAGCCATGCAGAAGGCCTATCTGAAGAACCGCGGCAAGATCAACGTGCCCGGCTTCCGCAAGGGCAAGGCGCCCCGCAAGCTGATTGAGAACATGTACGGCGAAGGCGTGTTCTATGACGACGCGTTTGAAGCCGTTGCCCAGCCCGCCTATGAAGAAGCCATCAAGGCGGAGAATCTGCAGGTTGTGGATCGTCCCGAAGTGGATGTGCAGCAGATGGGCAAGGGGCAGGAGCTCAAGTTCACCCTGGAGGTGTTCGTAAAGCCCGATGTGACGCTGGGCGATTACAAGGGCGTCGCCGTGGAAAAGAACGTGGAAAAGATCACGGACGAAGCCATTGACGCCCGCATTCAGAGCGATGTGGAGCGCGCCAGCACCACCCAGGATGTGACCGACCGCGCCGTGGAAAACGGCGACATCGTCAATCTGGACTATGCCGGCTCCGTGGACGGCGTGGCCTTTGAGGGCGGCACCGCGCAGGGACAGACCCTGACCATCGGTTCTGGCATGTTCATCCCCGGCTTTGAAGAGCAGATGGTGGGCATGAATATCGGCGAGGAGAAGGATCTGTCCGTCAAGTTCCCCGAGCAGTATCACGCCGAGGATCTGGCCGGCAAGGACGCCATCTTCCATGTGAAGGTCAACGGCATTCAGGAGAAGATCAAGCCCGAGCTGGATGATGATTTTGCCGCCGACGTCAGCGAGTTTGACACCTTCGCGGCCTATCGTCAGAACATCGCCGAAACACTGGAAAAGAACGCCGCCGAGCGCGCCGAGGCCGCGCTGGAGGACGCTCTGGTGCAGAAGGTGGTGGACGCCGCCGACTGCGACATCCCCGCCGCCATGATCGAGGACGAGGTCACCACCATGATCCGCGAAATGGAAATGCGCATGATGTATCAGGGCATCCGTCTGGAGGACTATCTGCAGTATACCGGCCAGAGCATGGAGCAGCTGCGTGAAACCTACCATGCCGAAGGCATGAACCGCGTGAAGACCCAGCTTGTGCTGGAGGCCATTGCCAAGGCGGAGGAGATTGTGCCCACCGAGGAAGAGTGCGAAGCGGCCATCGCCGATCAGGCCAAGCGCATGAACCGCGAGCCCGAAGAGTTCAAATCTTCCCTGTCCGAAGGTCAGATTGCGTATCTGAAGGAAACCGCCGGCATCAAGAAGGTCATTGACTTCCTCAAGGCCAACGCCGTCATCACCGACAAGGCCGAGGAAAAGAAGGCGGAAGAATAATTTCTCCATTCTTCCTCCTCAAAAAGATTCGTTTTCACGCGAGCGCGGGCATAAAACCCGCGTTCGCGTCATATGCTTTTTAGGGTAACCCCGGGAGGAACAAATCGCATGAGTATTTTAATTCCCAACGTTGTGGAACGCACCAGCAACGGCGAACGCGGATACGACCTGTATTCCCGCCTGCTCAAGGATCGCATCATTTTTCTGACGGATGAGATCAACGATCAGGTTGCCAATATTGTCGTTGCGCAGCTGCTGTTTCTGGAAATGGACAACCCCGACGCCGATATTTCGCTCTATATCAACAGCCCCGGCGGCTCCATCACCGCAGGCATGGCCATCTATGACACCATGAACTACATCAAGTGCGATGTGCGCACGGTGTGCGTGGGCATGGCAGCCTCCATGGCCGCTTTCCTGCTGATGGCCGGCGAAAAGGGCAAGCGTCTGGCGCTGCCCAACAGCGAAGTGATGATTCACCAGCCCCTGGGAGGCGCCAGCGGTCAGGCCACGGATGTGGAAATCCGCGCCAAATGGCTGCTTCGCACCAAGGACAAGATGATCCGTCTGATGAGCGAAATGACCGGTCAGGGCGAAGACAGGCTGCGTCAGGACTGTGAGCGCGACTACTTCATGACCGCCGAGGAAGCGCTCTCCTACGGCATCATCGACCAGATCTATTATCCCCGCAAAAAGAATGCCTGAGGTGAACAATGCCCAAGGATGATTTCACAACGCGCAAGCTGCATCGCTGCAGCTTCTGCGGCAAAACGCAGGATCAGGTGCGCCGGCTGGTTGCCGGCCCCAATGTCTTTATCTGCAACGAGTGCATCATGCTTTGCCATGACATCATCGATGATGACATGGCCGCTTCCGTGAGTTCTTCTGCGCAGGATACGCCCATTCCCCTGCCTTCAGAGATGAAGGCGGTGCTGGATGAATATGTGATTGGACAGGACGATGCCAAGCGCACACTGTGCGTCGCCGTATACAACCACTACAAGCGCATCAACGCCATGCAGAAATCCAACGATGTGGAGCTGCAGAAATCCAACATTCTCATGGTCGGCCCCACCGGCTGCGGCAAAACCTATCTGGCGCAGTCGCTGGCGCGCATTCTGAATGTGCCCTTTGCCATTGCCGATGCCACGGCGCTGACCGAGGCAGGCTATGTCGGCGAGGATGTGGAGAATATTCTGCTGCGCCTCATTCAGGCGGCGGACGGCGATATCGAGGCAGCGCAGCGCGGCATCATCTATATCGACGAAATCGACAAGATCTCCCGCAAGGGCGAAAACGTCTCCATCACCCGCGATGTCAGCGGCGAAGGCGTGCAGCAGGCTCTGCTGAAGATCCTGGAGGGCACCGTGGCCAATGTGCCCCCGCAGGGCGGGCGCAAGCACCCGCATCAGGAATTCATGCAGATTGACACCACCAACATTCTGTTCATCTGCGGCGGCGCGTTTGACGGGCTTTCCTCCATCATTCAGCAGCGCGTCGGCTCGCGCACGCTGGGCTTTGGCGCCGAAATAACCGGCCGCGACAGCGCCGACAACGGCGAAGTGCTGCGTCAGGTACGTCCCGAGGATCTGATGAAGTTCGGGCTGATCCCCGAGTTCATCGGCCGTCTGCCCATCGTGGTCACGCTGGACCGGCTGGATGAAAAGGCGCTGGTGCGTATTCTGACCGAGCCCAAGAACGCTTTGGTCAAGCAGTATATGAAGCTGATGGAGCTGGACGGCGTGTCCCTTTCCTTTGACGAGGACGCGCTGCGCGCCATCGCCGCCAAGGCCATGCAGCAGAAGAGCGGCGCGCGCGGTCTGCGGGCGATCATCGAAAAGGCGCTGCTGGACACGATGTTTGATCTGCCCGGTCAGCGCGATGTGACCGCCTGCCGCGTGACGGGCGACGTCATTCAAAGCGGCGCCAAGCCGCTTTTGACCCGTGCTGCCCATGCCGGACGCACGCTGCGGAGCAAAAAGACGGCTCCCGCACTGCCTGAAGCGGATAATCCCAAGTCTGATGCCGTTTGATCTGGCTTCATTTTCTACCGCCGGTGAAGCATTGCTTCCCGGCGGTTTTTCTGTTTTCAGGCGCCCTGTGCGAATTTGGCGCGGGCTATTGCGC
>CAMGDO010000075.1 GCA_946042585.1 uncultured Clostridia bacterium | reverse complement strand
GCCCAGAGAGATCAGGCCGATGCGCATGGAAACGGCAAATTTGGAAGAAATCACCTTGACTACCGGCTGGTTCTTTTCCAGACGGCGGCTGACACCCAAATCGCCGTGGAAAATCAGCCGTTCAAGGAAGTTGCCCAGCTGTACGAGCGGAGGGTCAAGCAGGCCTGCCGCTTCCAGACGCTCCTGTTTCTGTTCCTCGGTCAGCTTGATCAGCTCGTCCTCGGTGAAGAAATAATCGGTCGGCATCAAGGTCAGCAGCAAAAACACGATCGAAATCACCAGCAAAATGGTGACCAGCGATTGCAGCAGGCGTTTGATGATATATTTTGCCATCGCTCTTCCCTCCAGGAATAATAATGTAACGCTCTGAGACAACCCCCAAAGGGGGCTGCCTCAGAGCTTTCAGGCTCTAAAGCCCAATGGGTTTTCTTTGGCTTATATTACTTCGCTTCGGCGAACGCCTTGATCTCCTCGCCAGTGTAGATCTGGTCGTTGGTCTCCCAGTTCACATAGCGGTAGTTCTGGATGCCGTAAGCGCAGTAGGCCTGAGAATAGGGGTTCACGCAGGTCATCTGCCAGGACACTTCGACGTACCACGGAATGGTGAAGGCCTTTTCGATGAAGTAGGCTTCAGCCTTGGCGAAGGCAGCATAGCGGGCGTCCAGATCGTTGGAGATGGCCTTGGCTTCGTTTACCATGTCGGTGAACGTCTGATAATCAGCCTTCAGCTTCTCATCGGTCGCCTTGTTGATCTGAGAGTAGTTCATGGAGTAGTACGCGCCGTCCTCACCATAGGTCTCCTGACCCAGGAAGTTGATCGGATCGCCGAAGTCAGCGCCCCAACCATTGATGTAGAGCGCAGACAGCTGCGGCTTGCGAACTTCATTGGCCAGGGAGGAGACATAGGTCTTGATCACGAGCTTCACATAGTCATCGCCCAGGCAGTCAGAGAAGATCTGAGCCAGCGTATCGGCGCGGTCCTTGGCATTCTGGTCGTTGCCGGCCACATAGTAGGGCACTTCCACGGGGAAGGTGACGCCCTGCGCAGTCAGCTCTTCCATGGCCTGCTTCTTGAGGGGAGCAAACTTCTCAGCATCAACGCGGTTGTAGGACTCGGTGGAATAGCTCAGGCCCAGCTCTTTGAGCACCAGCGTGGTGTAGTCGGCGCCGTCAGGGGTGGTGGAAACGCCGTTGGCGGTGTAAGCGTAGTTCTGGCAGCTCTGGGGATTGATGGCGTTGGTGCGGGCCAGAAAATCGGTCGCATCCAGACCATAATACCAGCTCTGACGGAAGGCCTCGTTGGCAACAGCGGTGTTCCAGTTGGTATTGGGGGTACCGTCCGGGTTCTTCACATCATACACGAAGTGCATCTGATAGGAGTACTTGGTGGGACGGGCTTCAGACAGATACTGATACCATTCGCTGGAAGGATTGGAGGAAATGGTAGCCAGCTGCGCAGCGGGCAGGGTGATGTTGTCGATTTCGCCGGTCTCAAAGAGGTTGTAGGCCACGTTGGCGTCTTCAACCATCTTGATGGTGACGCTGTCAAAGCGCTTGCAGCCGTCGGCGTTCCAGTAGCTGGGGTTCGCGGTCAGAACCTTTTCGTTCTGATACACATAGTAGGTGATGGTGTAAGCGCCGGAGTACCAGAGCTGATCATAGGTGACGGCACGATAGCCCTCCACGCCGATTTCGTCGATCAGGCCGGCAGACAGCGGATACAGGCAGTTGTAGGTGGCAACGGTGGGGAAGTAAGCCAGCTTGTCAGTCAGAGAATAGACGATGGTCTTGTCATCGGGAGTGGCAATGCCGACCATTTCCATGAACTTTTCGGTGCCAAAGCAGGCGGGATCCAGATAGGGCTTGAGTTCATCGGGAACGGTCAGACCGGCTTCCACGATGTCATCATAGGCTTCCTTCAACGTCTTGGTGTAGTCATAGTAGTCCTGCGCGCCAACGATCATTTCGCCGGGCATCGTGGTGTTATAGGCGTCATTCTTGACGTAGTTCATAACCCACTCAAGACCAACAACCCAGTCCTGGGCGACAACGTCAGCCTTGTAGTTGCCATCCTTGTCAACCCAGGTCATGCCGTCGTTGAGCACGAACGTCCAGGTCTTGCCATCATCCTCGGTATACCAGTCTTTGGCAGCATTGCCAATCAGGTTGCCGTCGGCGTCGTTGGTCAGCAGACCGTCGAAGCAGTTAGTCAGCACGTTCAGGTCAACCGCCGCCTGAGAATAATGGATATTGAAAGTTTCCATTTCACGGCTCTGGGTTTCGTAGGTGCGCCAATCCTTGATCTCGGCGGCGTTGGCGGTAACGGCCATGCCCAGCACGAGAACGAAGGCCAGCATCAGAGAAACAAGTTTCTTCATTGCTCGAACCTCCTCGAAAATTTCACAAATGGAAACAGATGGCTGTTTCCTTTGTAATGTGTGCATTATACACACCAATTTATAATTCGTCAAGAGAAATGCAACCAAAATACAGAAAAGAAACAGATTCTTGCGTCCTTATCCTTCTCTCAGAGACAGATTTGCAATTTTGTACGCGGTCGGATTCATTTCCGTGCAGCTTTTTCGCCAAACGATTGCAAAATTACTCCGAATCGTGTATAGTATGGCAAAGGAGGACTGTCCATGAAAAAGAAGAAGCTGGGAAAGCATCTGATCCGCCCTTTCATCTATATGACCTTCACGCGTTTTCTGCTGGCGCTGACGGCGGCGCTCCTGCTGGATTTCTTTATCAGCAGCCCGCTGCGCGATATCCGCGCCTACGCCTTTGTGGTGCTGGTAGCGGTGTTTGCGGTGCTGGCGTGGATTGCCTATCTGAGGCTGGACGGCATGAAGCTGCCAAAGCTGATGATGCTCAGGGTCAATCCCCGCAAAAAGCCCACCATCATGTATGGCGATATGAGCGACTATACGGATGAGCCGGTCGTCACCTTTGACGAACTGGAGGACGACGAAAAGGACATATGCATTCTGGGCGCAGACCTGTGCTGCTGCGTGCTGTTTGCCGTTTTATCGATGCTGTAAGGAAACGCGCCCGGGCTTTTGCCCGGGCGCGTTGTGATTGATCCGGCGATTATTCGCCGCGCTTTGGCTGCCAGATCACCTGCAGGCGGTCATTTTCCCTGCGCGCGTCATCCATCACCCGTAAAAGGCGCTCCTGATACTCCGCCATCTCCGCCGCCGGGCTTATGGCATAGCACACCGTCACGCGCAGCGGATGGCTTTCGCTGACGAGCAGCTCATAAAGCGCATCCAGATTCCTTCCATAATAAGCAGGCAGCATCAGCGCCTCCTTGAGATAATCATGCAGCGCCTGCCGGGTGGCGATCTGCGTCAGATTCAGCATTACTTCCCGCATATTCTCTCCTCAATACAGCTGAATAAAGCTCTCATAATCATCGGTATAGAAAATCAGCCCGTCGCTGGAATACACAAGCCTTTCATTGCCGCGATGCCCATCCACGGTATTGACGTCGCATTCGTACCACACGCGACCCTTTTCCTGCGGCAGCTCGCCGTTTTTATTCTCATACACGCTGCCGCCGATGGCGCAGCCCGGCGCCACCTGCCCCAGGTTGTCATCTTCCGGCGTCCAGCCCAGCTTGCGCGCGCGGGTTCGGGTCAGATAATTCTGCGGCAGCTCGCCATAGGCATGCAGATACTCCGTCACATCCAGCCAGTCGGTATACCAGCCGTTGCGGGCCATATCGCCTGCATCCGCCTGCTCCGTCTCCTCCTGCTCAAAGGACACCTCAATCTGCAGGAAGGTCGCATAATGATCGCAGGTATAGTAGATCAGCCCGTCATTGGAAAAGACCAGCCGTTCACCCGCCCGGTATCCGCCTGAATAATTGACGTCGCACTCCGTCCACTTGCGGTTGGAGGCGTCGGGCAATATTCCTTCATAATTGCCAAAGCGATCGCCGCCGATGGCGCATCCCGGCGCCACGCGGTCCAGATTGCCCGCACGGCTGTCCCAGCCGCGCTGCTGTGCCTCTTTCTTGGTCAGGAAGTTGCCGGGCAGATGGTCATAGGTCGCCAGATAGACCGCCACTTCCTCCATCAGCAGATATTCCCCGTCTTCCGTCACGGGATAATCCGCCGCATACAGCGTCTGGATTCCCTCCGCCGATGCGGGAGAAAGCAGCATCAGCGCCATCAGCATCAGCGCCAGAAAATGCGCGCAGAATTTTTTCATATCCTTTTATCTCCTTTTCGCGCACATTATATCATATCGCCCTTATCCTGACAAGCCGCTCTTGCATTTCGCGCAGCCTGCCTCTATAATGAAATCAGGTTCATCAACCGGCATTCATACACAGGAGGTTTGCTTTATGCTGATTATCAAAAACGGGCTGATTCACAACGCCGTGACCCCCGAGCCCTTTTCCGCCGACATTCTGGTGAAGGACGGCAAAATCGCGCGCATCGCGCCGGATATCTTTTGCGAGGGCGCTTGTGTCTTTGACGCGGCAGGCAGGCATGTATACCCCGGCTTTGTCGAGGCGCACGGCCATATCGGTCTGGACGGCTATGGTATTGGCTACGAGGGCGCAGATTACAATGAAATGGGCGATATTCTGTCCCCCCAGCTGCGCGCCATCGACGCCATCGAGCCGCGCGACCAGTCGCTGTCGGAGGCGCGCGAGGCGGGCGTCACCACGCTGTGCGTAGGCCCGGGCAGCGCCAATGTGCTGGGCGGCACCTTCGCCGCCATCAAGCCCGTGGGCTGCCGGGTGGACGACATGTGCGTGAAGGCCGAAACCGCCATGAAGTGCGCCTTTGGTGAAAACCCCAAGCGCTGCTACCGCGAAAAGGGCAATTCCAGCCGCATGACCACGGCGGCGCGCCTGCGCGAGATGCTCTTCAAAGCACGTGAATACCAGCAGAAAATCGAGCGCGCCGGAGACGACGAAACGAAGCTGCCGCCCTTTGACATGAAGCTGCACGCCCTTTTGCCCGTGATGCGCCGCGAAATCCCGCTCAAGGCGCACGCCCATCAGGCCAATGACTTTTTCACGGCGCTGCGCATCGCGCGCGAATTCAATGTGGATATCACGCTGGAGCATGTCACGGAAGGGCATCTGGTGGCGGATGAACTGGCCAAAGAGCATGTGATGCTGGCTGTGGGCCCCACGCTGACGCACGCCAGCAAGTTTGAGCTGCGCAACAAGAGCTGGACCACCCCCGGCGTTCTGTCCCGGGCCGGCTGCCATGTGTCCATCATCACCGACTCTCCCGTCATTCCGCAGAAATATCTGCCCCTGTGCGCCGGTCTTGCCGTCAAAGCGGGCATGGATCCTTTTGAGGCGCTCAAGGCCATCACCATCCATCCCGCCGAGCATACCGGCATTGCTGACCGCGTAGGCTCGCTGGAGGAAGGCAAGGACGCCGATCTTGTCATCACCGACGGCTGCCCGTTTGACATTGAAACCACGGTGCTTGCCGTATTCATCAATGGCGAAAAAGTGCACGAGCATCAGTAAGCACGCACGCCTCCCGCTGCAGCTGTCTCTTATACACATCTCCGAGCCCACGAGACGTAGAGGAAT
>CAMGDO010000074.1 GCA_946042585.1 uncultured Clostridia bacterium | reverse complement strand
CTCGTGGGCTCGGAGATGTGTATAAGAGACAGGCCTGCCACGGAAACGGATGGACACCTTCACCTTGTCGCCGCCCTGAAGGAACTTCACGGCGTTCTTGGCTTTGGTCTGCACATCGTTTTCCTCGATCGTGGCAGAAAGCTGCACTTCCTTGACGGAAATCACTTTCTGGTTCTTGCGCATTTCGCGTTCGCGCTTGGCCTGCTCATAGCGATGCTTGTCATAATCCATCAGCTTGCAGACCGGCGGCTGCGCATTGGGCACGATCTTGACCAGGTCAAGCTGTGCTTCCTCTGCCAGCTCCAGCGCGCGCGGCGTGGGCATGACGCCCAGCTGAGCGCCGTCAGCGCCAATCAGACGCACCTCACGGTCACGGATTTCTTCGTTGATCATCAGTTCGGCAGCTATGTCGATGCACCTCCATCATGACTCCGGCTTTCTTTTAATAAAAAAGCCGACGGATGAAACCACCCGCCGACACACAAAAATTCTGCAATATCGGGTTGCCTGCACCAGACGAAGCATGATTCGAAAGGTGAGGAGCGGGCGGCTCCTGCTTAACGCAGTGATTATTATAACAGGATTTCCCGGCTGTGTCAAGCACTTTTTCGATGCTTTTCAGCCCCTGTCCTCATCGTCCACCACCCGTCGAAGCCCCGCCACCTGCGATACGGGGAGTGAAAAGCAGATCGCGCCGCACTTGGTTTCAGGCCCCGCCTTTTCCATGATCGCGCGCATGATGGATGCTTTGTTTTCCGCGCGATCCACCGTCAGCAGCACTTCCTTTTCATTGGCCAGCGAAATCCCCAGAAACTTTTCCGCCGGCACAAGGCCCGTGCCCTTGGCAGACAGAAGCGTTCCGCCCGTCGCGCCGCCCAAGCGCGCCGCCGCCATCACATCATCGGAAAATCCCTCGTTGAAAATCACAAAGATCAGCTCATGCGCAAACTCCATGCGCGGCTTTGCGCCGTTTACAGGCTTGTTGTCCGTCAGATATGCCAAGGTTTTCCCTCCTCCTACGCTTTTCACAGGCACGGACATGGCAATGCCGTTGCCCGGGATATCGATGAACATTCGCAGTTTTGCAGCGCGCACAATCTGCCTTGCCTGTTCGCCGTCCGCCACCGTGCACATCACAGCCTTTTCCGTCGCCTGCAGGCCGTGCAGCGACAGATGCTCATCCCGGGCTGTGCCGCGTCCGAACATCGTCAGCAAAATGGATACGCCTGCACCGCGGAAAATATCCTCCACCACATCCCGGCGGTCGCGGTCTGTCACCATCAGCAGATAATACAGCTCCACGCTTACACCTCCCACAGTTCGATCACATCGGCGTCGCCATATGCCGCCGCCACAGCCGCAGCGCGCCTGCGGCGGGATTTCACCACATAGATCGCCCCCATCACCTGCACGGTGATCAGCGGCGTCATGGCCACCAACGCCACCAATCCAAAGGCGTCCGTCATCACATTTCCCCCCAGCGCGACCGTCGCCCCCATGGCGAAGGGCAGCATGAAGGTGGCTGTAAGCGGGCCGGATGCCACGCCGCCCGAGTCAAAAGCAATGGCCGTGAACGTGCCGGGCGTCACAAAGGCCAACAGCAGCGCCGCCGCATAGCCGGGCAGCAAAAACCACAGAATGCTGATGCCCGTCTGCACGCGGATCATCGCCAGACCATTTGCCGCAGCCACTGCGATGGACAGACTCAGCCGCATCGCCCGTTCGCTGATCGCGCCCTGGCTCATCTGCTCCACCTGTTTGTTGAGCACATGCACCGCAGGCTCGGCATTGATGATAAACCAGCCCATCAGCATGGCCAGCGGCGCCAGCAGAAAACGCAGTTTTTCATCCGCCAGCTGCTCGCCCAGAATATACCCCAGCGAAGAAAAGCCCACATTGACGCCCGTCAGAAACAGCACAAGGCCGACGCAGGTGAGCAAAAGTCCCACAACAATACGCAGGAAAGGCAGGCGGCGAAGATGCAGCGACACCACCTGAAAAATCAGGAAAAACGCCACAATGGGCAGCAGCGCCATGCAGACCTCTTTCAGATATTCCGGCAGCGCTTCCAGATAGCCGTGTCCCAGCGACACCGTATCGGCATAGGACTGCACCACGGTCTGCGCCGTCGTTTCAGAATCTCCCTGATAAATAAACGAAAGCGCCATCACAGCCAGAATGGGGCCGATGGAGCACAGCGCCACCAGGCCAAAGCTGTCCTCCTGCGTGCGGCTGTCGCTGCGGATGGAAGCAACGCCCACGCCCAGCGCCATAATGAAAGGCACCGTCATAGGCCCCGTGGTCACGCCGCCGGAATCAAAGGCAACGGACAAATAATCCGGATTGACCATCGTTGCCAGCAGAAATATCAGCCCGTAGAAGCCTGCCAGAAGCCATTTGAGCGGGATAGCAAACAGAATACGCAGCATGCTGAGCAGCAGGAACAATCCCACGCCCACAGACACCGTGATCACCAGCATCAGCGTGTCGATATGCGGCACATTGGCCGCCAATACCTGCAGATCGGGCTCAGCCACGGTGATGGCGACGCCCAGCAGAAAGCTGACCGACAGAATCAGCCACAGCTTGCGGGATTTGGTCAGCCGCGCGCCGATATGCGTGCCAATCTGCGTCATGGATACATCCGACCCCAGATTAAAGAGCGCCATGCCTGCGACCAGCATCATGGAGCCCACGAGAAAGGCCAGCATCAGATCCGGTTCCACCGGCACAAATGTCAGGCACATCACCGCCACAATCAGCGAAATGGGCAGCACTGAGGCCATCGCTTCTTTGAATTTGTCCTTTAATGGCTCTTTCCGAATCAATTTCTCCTCCTGCTGAAAGTCCTTTATTGATAGATATTCAAACCGGTTATATTGTATCACATTCTAATTAGAAAGAAAATCTGCCATTTTGCTTCTTGCGTCTTTTTTGACAGCAAAAAGCCGCCGTGCAGGAAGCTCCCGCACAGCGGCTGATTGTTTCATAATTATTCTGCGTCCGTGTCCGCCATCGCTGCTTTCGCTGCGTCAATAGCTTCCTGATACACCGTCACGCCCGCGCCCGCTTCCCACTCAGGATAGCGCACGCCGTATTCCTTGCTCAGCTTCACGCTCAGCAGATAATCGGAAATCTCGGTGCGGATATCGTCCGTCATGATCAGACCGCCGGGAACATCCGCCAGATAGTACACGATATGAATACCAAACTGACCCACCACCGGCTCGCTGTAGGTGCCGGGAGCCGTCATCCGCTCCTGGAACGCGCCTGCGGTGAACGCTTCGTCATACATGATGCTTTCCGCATGCACCCGATAGCCCGATGCCAGCATCGCATCATCCTGCATGCCCGGATCGGCGCCGTATTCCGCAATCAGGGTGCTGAACTCCTCGCCCTTTTCCAGGCGCGCATAGATATCGTCAATCTCCGCCTGTCTGGATTCGAGCACCTGCGCCAGCGTATCCTCCATCACCTTTTTGGCAGAAGCAATCACTTCTTCATCAGAGGTCTCAGCGCTCATGGCTTCTTCATAGGCGGACTGCGCAGCCAGATAGGTTTCCAGCACGGTGTCGTCCACCTCCAGCAGGATATGCGTCACAGCGCGATAGCCCTCCGGCACATACCAGCTCTCATAGCCCATATACTGCGTGTAATACTCATACAAGGCCACATTGCCTTCATACTGCGCCTGATACTGCGCGCCCACCTCAGTAAACACGCTCTCAATGTCCTCATCCGTGGGCTGATAGCCTGCCAGCAGTTCCTCATCCAGGCGCTCATACGCTTCCTGCATCACCAGCTGCTCCAGAATCACGCTTTCGGAATAGCCTAGGCTGGCATAATACACATCGCCCTGTTCGCGCAGAACAGTGCGCATTTCCTCGGTGTCCTCCGTCAGATAGTTTTCCACATAGTCATTCAGCAGCGCTTCCCATTCCGCATTTGCTTCATTGCTGAACGCCTGCATTTCGGCTTCATCCAGCTGGTCATAGCCTGCCGACTTGATAAAGCTGTCAACCACCTTGAGCTGCACCAGATAGTCAACCGCCGCATCATAATCCGGATATTCGGAGACATAGCCATAGGTATAGAGCATATAGGCCACTTCTTCCGCATCGTAGAGGGTGATTTCCTCATCTCCTACTACCGCCAGCACGGGGTTGTCGTCCGTTTCTTCCGTTTTCTCAGAAGACGCTTGGGTGGGCACCTCCGTCACCGAAGGAACAGCTGTGGGCTCCTCCGCCAGCACCGCGCACTGCGCCAGCGCGATCAAAAGCGCCACGATCAGAGCCGCCAGTCGTTTCATGTTCATTGCAAAACTTCCTTCCCTTGTCGACCTTTTGGTCATATTACGGTTATTATGACATACCGGCTCAATTCACGCAAGTGATTTTGCCTTTTTCACAAAATGTTACAAACCGGTCATATTTCTGCGTCCGCTCCCGATTTACAAAACACCCGTATTTCCGTTATAATGGGGTATGCGCATTCAGGGGCGTCGAAGGGAAAAGAACGCCCTGAGCTGCGCCGCGCACTCCTTTTCAAGCACCCCTCCCAGACACTGCACCCGGTGATAAAATGCCGGGTCGTGCGGCAGATCATACACGCTGCCGCAGCAGCCCTGTCTTTCGTCATACGCGCCGAAAACGCATGTGTCCAGCTCCGCCATCACCATGGCGCCAGCGCACATGGGGCAGGGCTCCAGCGTCACATACAGCGTGCAATCCCGGAGCCTGCGCCTGCCCAGAGCTCGGCATGCGCGCTCCATCGCCAGCATTTCCGCGTGGGCAAAGGGTGTGTCCTGCAATTCGCGCTCATTGTGGGCCCGGGCGATAATCCTGCCCTGATGCACCACCACCGCGCCTACCGGCACGTCGCCGCCGCTTTGCGCAGCCTGCTCCAGCGCTTGACGCATGTATTCCTCATGCATTTGCTGATCCCCCATTTTTCTGATTCTGTTTCCATTGTATCATGACAGCCCGCAAAGGACAAGGAGGTACACACAATGAACAACGCCGTTCTTGACACCATCGCCGCCCGCCGCAGCCACCGCGCATACGAAGCCACGCCCGTGACCGACAAACAGCTTGACGCGCTTCTCAAAGCCTGCATGGACGCGCCCAGCGCCGTCAACCGTCAGCCCTGGCATGTGTCCGTGGTGCGCAATCAGGCGCTGCTGCATGAAATGAACGCCGAGCTGCGCGCGCAGATGATGCAGCGCGAAGCATCCGAGCGCAGCCCCCGTTTTGCCGATCCTTCCTTTGACGTCTTCTATCATGCGCCCCTGGTGCTTTTCCTTTCCGCCAATCCCGACTGGCGCTACAGCGCGCTGGATTGCGGCATTGCCGTGCAGAACATCGCTCTGGCTGCCGAAAGCATGGGGCTGGGAAGCGTCATTCTGGGCATGCCGCGCGATGCCTTCGCAGGCAGCAGGCGCGAAGAATTTGAAAAAGCCCTTGGTTTTCTGCCCGGCGAGGTCTTCCAGATCGCCATCGCCATCGGCGTTCCTGCCGACAATAAGGACGCGCATCCCGTTCACGAAGGTCATGTGAGCTATATTGACTGAATTCGGGG
>CAMGDO010000073.1 GCA_946042585.1 uncultured Clostridia bacterium | reverse complement strand
TTCCTCTACGTCTCGTGGGCTCGGAGATGTGTATAAGAGACAGCCCATGCGGATGGCAGCACGGCCAACCGGATTGTGGTCGTGCCCGGCGCAAATATGCGGATTACACCGGCGGATGTGGCTTTCCTGAAAGAAGATATTGCTGCATATGACATGGTGATTCTGCAATACGAGATTCCGATGGAAATCAACGAGCTGGTGGCGCAATATGCTGCCGCCAAGGGCGTGCCTGTGATGGTGAATACGGCGCCTTCCGCGCCGACCAGCGATGCGTTGCTTCGGCATGCGGCTTATATCTCGCCCAATGAACACGAAGTGCAGGATCTGACCGGCATGCCGGTGCGCACGGATGAGGATGCTTTGCGCGCATCACAGCAGCTGCTTGACCGCGGCGTGCGCAATGTCATTATCACCCGCGGCGTGGCAGGAGCTACGCTGACAAACGATACGGGTATGATTGTCAGCCCCTGTGTTCCTTGTGAGCATGTGGCGGATCCCACAGCAGCTGGAGACAGCTTCATCGGCGCATTCTGTACCGCCGTGAGCATGGGAGCGGAGCATGCTTTCGCTCTGCGCTTTGCCAACTATACGGCGCATATTACGGTGTCCCGCATGGGCGCGCAGCCCAGCCTGCCTGTGCTGGAAGAGGTGCTGGCATTGATGCGAAAGGACGGAGAACCCTGCGGGGTATTTGAAGAATGGAGGAACTGAGTATGTCGGCATTGGATACTTTCAAAAAGATCGCGCTGGAGGAGTGCGAAAGAACGCTTAAAGAAATGAATGACGCGTCCTTTAGCGCTGCAGCAGAACTGATCTGGGATGCGCAGAGCCACGGCAACCGTGTGCATATTACGGGCATTGGCAAGCCTGCGCATGTGGCAGGATACATGGCGTCGCTGCTTTCATCCACCGGCACGCCCACTTACTATCTGCATGGCACGGAGGCAGTGCATGGCTCCTGCGGGCAGCTGGAACGGGGCGATGTGGTGATTGCTATTTCCAACAGCGGCGAGACATCCGAGCTGAAAGCAACCTGCGTTGCGGTGCGCAACAATGGCTGCCGGATCATTGGCGTGACGGGAAATCCCGAATCCTGGCTGGCGAAGTTTTCCGATGCAGCGCTGATTGCGCATGTGGATCACGAGGGCGGACCGCTTGATCGCGCGCCGCGCACTTCGATTCTGTCGGAAACGCTGGTGCTTCAGGGACTGTCTGTGGTGCTGCAAGAAAAGCGCGCGATTACGCCGGAGGAATATGTACTGAGGCATCCAGGCGGTGCGCTGGGCAAGCTGCGCGAGAACGAAAAATAAGCAAGACAACCAGGAATAAGGAAAAGCGGACTGTTTTCCGAAAGGAACAATCAGCTGCAATACAGGAAAGGGACGATAAGTCCCTTTCTTTTTCTTTCGAAGCATTTATTCTGAAGGATGAAGCAGCTGACAGTTGCTTTTTGGACGGAGCTTCAAAAAGGAGCTTCGCATTTGAATGCCATCAAATAGGAAATGCTGTGTGACGCCATTTCACAAAAAATGAACCGCTGCGGTTTCCATCCTTGCGAGGATGAAGGCTGCAGCGGTTTGCGATGAATCGTTAGTGATTAGAGAGCTTTGCTATCCACCCTGCTGATTTCGTACTTTACTTCGTGTCTGAATGGTAAGCAGCATTCCTCCTTTCTGTGCTCCATTATAGGGTGTCAACCTATGAGCGGCATTAGAAAAACCTTCCCGCATATAAACAGATGCAGAAAGGCGTGTGGAACAATCTGTGAACTCGTCTCAAAAACGGGCGACAAAACGGATTTTATCGGAAGAAGTGTATTCTGCCGTCAGCTTGCCGCCAAAGGTTTCCGCAATGGCACGGGCGGCTGAAAGGCCGATTCCAAACCCGGAGGATGCGCTATCTTGGGCTCTGGCGCTGTCATCCCGGTAGAACCGTTCTAAGAGCCGTTCGGGGTCAGGCTTGGAAGGCATTTCGCAGGTGTTTTCTTCCGTGATTTCAAAATGGCTCATACTTCGTCAAAAGCGAATCAGCGCGAGTCTTTAAGCATGGGTAAGCAGGACGATTGCTTCAGAGTGATTTGTGAAGGGAAATAAGTCAACAGGATGAGCTTTGACTGGCGAGTAGCCGCTGCACTGCAGCAGGGTAACGTCGCGGCGCAGCGTTTCGGGATTGCAGGAGATATAGACAATCCGGCGGGGGGCGGCAAGGGACAGCGCATCAAGAAAATCGCGGGAGCAGCCTGCGCGCGGCGGATCCACAAAGACCACGCTGGGCTTGAACGCGCCGTTTTTCAGCGCCTGCACGGCATCACCGCAGATAAAGCTGATATTGTCAATCCGGTTTGCGCGGGCTGCCTTGCGCGCGCATTCAACGGCGGGGGAAACCAGTTCAATGCCCGTCACATGCCCGGCATGGCGCGCTGCGAGCATGCCGATCAGCCCGACACCGCAATAGGCGTCCAGCACGGTGTCCTCTTTCATCAGGGCGGCATATTCGATCGCGCGGGTATACAGCTTTTCGGCCTGAAGCGTATTGATCTGATAGAAGGAGCGGGAATTGAGAAAAACCTGCAGACCGCACAATGTGTCCCGGATTTCATCATGCCCGCCCAGCAGACGCGAGCGAAAGCCCATGACGGCGCTGGTGTCCCGGTCGTTGATGGACTGCGTGACCCCTTTGACGTCGGGACAGCTGCGCATCAGCGCCTTGGCAAACTCCCTGCCCTGCGGAAAATCCGCGCCGGAGGTGACAACGGTGACCAGCGCCTGACCGGTATGATGCGCGCGCCGCACCTGCAAATGACGCAAAAGGCCGCGGTGGAAATCCTCCCGATAGGCGGACAGATGCATATTGGCAAGAATTTCGACGGCGGTGTGCGCAATCTGTGAAGCGCGCTCATTCTCCAACAGGCAGGTGCGCGTGGAGAGCACCTGATGCGTGCCTGCGCGGTATATGCCGGCATAGAGGGAATCACGTCCGTTGGCAAAGGTGCGCAGCACCTTGTTGCGGTAGTGGCGCGGATCCTCCATGCCTGTAATGCTGATGGCTTCAGGAAACAGCGCGCGGAACGCATCATCCTTTTCGCGCAGCGTGTCGCCGTACTTTTTTTCGATATTCTGGCAGCCGCCGCAGCCTTTCTGAGCCAGCGGGCATTTCATCTTGCGTGCTCCTTTGTTTTATTTCTGGATGTCCTCAATCAGCTGCAGGACAGCCTGCGTGCCGTCGGCGGGCGGGGCGTCGTGCAGCGCGCGGCGCAGCGTATCCTGATCGCGCACAAGATCGAGAATCGCCTGCGTAAGCGTGTCCGCGGTCATGTTTTCCTGCTGCAGAACGCGGGCGAGACCGCGCTTTTCATAGGAAGCGGCGTTGAGAATCTGGTCTCCGCGGCTTGCGCCCTTTGGATAGGGGATCAGCAGCATGGGCTTGCCCAGCGCCTGAAACTCGCACAGGGCGTTGGAGCCCGCGCGGGACAGAATATAATCCGCCGCAGCCATGGCGTCCGGCAGCGCATCGGAGAGGAACTCTGCCTGATAGTAGCCATCGAGGTTTTTCAGCGATTCATCCACATTGCCTTTGCCGCACAGGTGCAACACCTGCATATGCTCCAGCAGCTGCGGCAGCGCCGCGCGCAGCGCCGCATTAACGCTCTGCGCTCCAAGGCTTCCGCCCATCATCATCAGCACAGGCTTATTGGCGGTGAAGTGCGCCATGGCAAGCCCTTTTTCCCGTGAGCCTGAAAACAGCTCGGGACGCAGCGGCGTGCCTGTGAATATGCCCTTGTCGCCCAGCGCCTGCGCGCATTCGGGGAAGGTGGTGGCCACCTTTCTTGCAAAACGCGAGCAGATTTTGTTGGCCAGGCCGGGCGTCAGGTCGCTTTCATGGCACAGGGTGGGCACACGGTTCATCCATGCGCCGATGACCACGGGAACGGACACAAAGCCGCCCTTGGAAAAGCAGACGTCGGGATGCAGCTGGTGCATCAGGCGAATGCTCTGGAATACGCCGGCGATGACGCGGAAGGGGTCGGTAAAGTTCTTCCAGTCGAAATAGCGGCGGAGCTTGCCGGATTTGACCGTGTGATAGGTGATGCCGGGAATGCTGGCCATCATGCTGTGCTCAATGCCGTTTTCGGTGCCAATGTAGTGCACGTCATAGCCTTTTTCCAGCAGATGCGGCAGCAGGGCGAGATGCGGTGTGACATGCCCGGCTGTGCCGCCGCCGGTCAGAACGATTCGTCTGCTCATCAAGATTTACCTCCCCAATTTGACAGTAACGGTGTATTTATTCAGGAGCGCGCAGGGGTGCAGCGCCAGCTTGGCGGTGCGCAGTCCCTCGTCGCCCATGTCATCCTCACGATTGATATAAAGCACGCCTTCCGGCGCGTGTGCAGCGCATTCGCGACACAGCAGCTGGCTGGCGCCATTGACGGCATGCAGCGCCTTTTCAGCGTGCATATACAGCGTGTCGCCCAGCGCCGAGCACAGGCTGACGCCAACAACGCTGCCCGAGGGCAGACGCAGAACGCCGCCGCTGAGCCCCAGCACATCGATATGCTCCGCAAGGTCGAGCATATAGCCGTATTCGGCGCGCGCAACAGGATGATCCTTGCACAGCACCTGCTCGTTGTCCAGCAGGAAGCTGCGGATGGCGGGGGCGCTGTCTGCCGTGACAGGCTCAAACAGATAGCCGCCCTGCTCCTTCAGAAAGCGGTTGACATGGTTGCGCTGACCAGCAAGCTTTTTGCCGCGATAGGTGGACAGGGCTTCGCGCGGATAGAGGTAATCCGCCCAGCGGCGTTCTTCCACAATGGCGATGTCCTCTCCATAGACAGCGCGCAGCGTGTCCAGCATTTCAATGGGAATGGCGGCAAAGCGCAGCGTGCCGTCTTCTTCCGGAGAAAGGAAGGACAGCGCATCGGCAACATTGCCTGCACCCGTAGGCAGCAGATGATAGAAATGACCGTCAACATGCTGCGTGCGCAGAAACAGCATGCCGCCGTCCACCGCGTATTCGGTGTGGAAATATGTGCGCCACATATAGGTGACACCGGCTGTATAATCACAGCTGCGGTAGGGCTGATACGCGAAATACGGACGTATATTGGGAATGCATTGCGCGTCGACACGCGAGTAACTGAGCATAAATGCTCCTTTCGTATTCAGGCAAAATCAAAGCCCAGATGCAGCGGGCTGGGAAGCGCGGCGCCGGTGTGCTGAGACAGCGGGAAAGCGCCGTCGTCGTGCGTTGTGCAGGGGGTCAGCGCCTGCGCATGGGGGAGAGCGGCATCGCCCAGCGCCTCGCAGAGCGTTATGCAGCCATCCTGTGCGCTTTGCACCGCCAGAGCACAGCGGCTGTCGGCATACAGACCGCCGCCCTCATTCACTAGCAGCTTTTCCGCAAAACAGCACAGGTTTTCATTCCATACAATGTGCGGTGTTCCGTAAAGCCATTCTTCGCGCATGGCGCAATAGGCGTGCCCGTCCACACGCGGGGGCAGGCTGACATCGCCTTGCGGCAGCGGCCTGAAATGCGCATACATGGCATCCTGCCAGCCAAGGCGCGCATACATGGTATGCAGCTCCTGATCTGCCGCGTGCAGAAATACGCGCTCACAGCGTCCGGCGGCTTCGCGC
>CAMGDO010000072.1 GCA_946042585.1 uncultured Clostridia bacterium | reverse complement strand
TCTCCGTGGACCGCCTTCACCCGTGAATTGAACGGGCTGGAAAGCACCTGGCCGCAGATCGTCTTTGAATAAGGGGAATTATGGAAAAAACCTTCTCTTTTGAAATCAAAAAGCGCAGCAAAGATTCGCGTGCGCGGCTGGGTGTTGTGCACACGCCGCACGGCGATATTCAAACGCCCATCTACATGCCCGTAGGCACGCAGGCCTGTGTGAAAGCCATGACAAGCCGCGAAATGCACGAGGTCGGCACGCAGATTCTCCTCTCCAATACCTATCATCTGCATCTGCGTCCCGGCGAAAGCCTTGTGCAGGAGGCGGGCGGTCTGCATGCCTTTATGAACTGGGACAGCCCGATTCTGACCGACAGCGGCGGCTTCCAGGTATTTTCTCTCGCCTCGCTCCGCAAGATCACAGAGGCCGGTGTCGCTTTCCAGAGTCATCTGGACGGCAGCCGCCGCTTCCTTTCGCCTGAGGAATCCATGCGTATCCAGGAAGCACTTGGCGCGGACATTGCCATGGCATTCGACGTCTGTTCCCCCTATCCGTGCGATTATGACACCGCCAAGCTTGCCATGCAACGCACGCATCGTTGGGCAGAGCGCTGCAAGAAAGCGCATACGCGTCAGGATCAGGCGCTGTTTGGCATCGTGCAGGGCGCGTTTTATCAGGATCTGCGCATTGAAAGCGCAAAGGTGCTTGCCGATATGGATTTTCCCGGCTATGGCATAGGCGGTCTTTCGGTTGGTGAACCAAAGCCTATCATGTATGAGATGCTTGAACATCTTATGCCCCATCTTCCGGATGACAAACCCCATTATCTGATGGGGGTCGGCACACCGGATTGCCTTCTGGAAGGCGTGCTGCGCGGCGTGGATATGTTTGACTGCGTGCTGGCCACCCGTATCGCCCGCAACGGAACGGTTTTCACCAAGCACGGCCGCATGGTGATCCGCAATGCCACCTATGCGCACGATTTCCGTCCCATTGAAGAGGACTGCGATTGTTATGCCTGCCGCAATCATTCACGCGCCTATATCCGGCATCTGCTCAAAGCCGGAGAAATCACAGGCGGCCGCCTTGCCACCATTCACAATTTGCGTTTCCTGCTTCGCATGATGGAAGATATCCGCGCCGCGATTGCAGAAGACCGCCTGGAGGAATACCGCCGCGATTTCTATAACCGCTACGATATGAGCCGCAACTTCTGATACAGCAAACAGTAACTGCCCGGAATAGCGCATGCTTTCCGGGCAGTTTTATTGGTGCTTTTCTCTTAAGAAAGCCCCACATCCAGCGCCATCATCAATGCAAAGCCAGCCATTACGCACAGCGCAATCCATTTTTGATTTTTATTGAGCATGCTTTCGGGAATCAGCTCTTCCATCACCACATAGATCATGGCTCCCGATGAAAAGGCAAGCAGCCACGGAAGCACCAAGCGAGTTTGCAACGCCAGCACAGCGCCCAGCACGCCTGCTGCCGGTTCCACCGCTCCACTTAATTGCCCCATAAAAAACGCCCGTTTGCGGGTATAACCCTCGCGAATTAGCGGCATGCTCACCGCCGCCCCTTCCGGTAGATTTTGCAGACCAATTCCCAGCGCGATCATGCAAGCACCCATCAGCGTCGCGCCCTCCAAACCATATGCCAGCGCGCCATAGGCTACCCCCACCGATAAACCTTCGGGGATATTGTGCAGCGTGATGGAGGCAATCAGCATCATGCTTCTGTTCTTTGCCTCCCCGCTGCGCAGTCTTGTGCTCAGGCACTCTGTTGCTGCCAGCAGCACTCCTCCCATCAGAAAACCCGGCACAACCGTAAGCAATACATTCATATTCATTTCTTCCGCCATGGAAATAGCCGGATCCAAAAGTGACCAGAAAGAAGCTGCCGTCATCACTCCGGCTGCGAATCCGAGCGTTCCGTCCAATAGATTTCTGTTAACCTTTCTGAAAAGAAAAACCACTGCCGCGCCGAGAGCCGTCATGCTCCATGTAAACATGGTTGCAATCAACGCCTGCAGCGTATATGAGCATCGAAAAAAGTGCTCCAGCATCGTTGAATCCCCGCTTCCCGTTTTTTGCATCCTATGAGAGCATATATGGGCGCGTGCTTTGAGCGGACAAATTCAGACAAAATGTGGGTTTTCATTGCAAGCGGACGCAAAATATGGTATAGTAAGCTGAATAGACATGCGGCTGTGCCGCAGCGATATATGGAGGAATCAAATTATGGCTCGTAATCAGTTTGGCGGTTTTGGCGGTCCCAATATGCAGCAGCTCATGCGTCAGGCGCAGAAAATGCAGCAGCAGATGGAAAAAGCTCAGGAAGAACTGGATGCCATGGAGTATGAAGCATCTGCCGGTGGCGGCATGGTCACCTGCAAGGTCAGCGGAAAGCGGGAGGTGCTCTCCCTCACCATCAAGCCCGAAGCAGTGGACCCTGATGATGTGGAAATGCTGCAGGACATGGTGATGGCAGCTGTCAACGAAGCGCTGCGCGCCGGTGAAGAAAACCGCGAAAAGACCATGAGCTCCATGGCGCCCAAGGGCATGGGCGGCATGTTCTGATGAGCAGCACAGTCGAGCCCATCGCCCGCATCGCCGCGCAGCTTGCCCGTTTGCCCGGCATCGGCCAGAAAAGCGCTCAGCGTCTGGCCTATCATATTGCGGGTATGCCTGAGCAGGATGTTCACGACCTTGCCGCCGCCATCTGGCAGGGGCGTAAGGCGGTGCGTTTCTGCTCCATCTGCGGCAACTACACGCAAAACGAGATTTGCTCCGTCTGCGCCGATGACAAGCGAAAGAATGGTCAGATCTGCGTGGTGCGAGACCCCCGCGATGTAGCCGCTATGGAGCGCATGCGCGATTATCAGGGCCGTTATCATGTTCTGCATGGCGCACTCTCTCCGATGAACGGCATAGGCCCAGAAGATATTCACATTCGTGAGCTGCTTGCCCGTCTTGCCAGCGAGCAGGTCAATGAGGTCATTCTGGCCACCAATCCCGATATTGAAGGCGAAGCAACGGCTGCATATATCGCCAAGCTGATTAAAGCCATGGGCATTCGCGTCACACGAATCGCGCACGGCGTTCCTGTTGGCAGCGATCTGGAATATGCTGACGAAATCACTTTGTCCAAAGCAATGGAAGGCAGGCGGGAGCTGTAATGCTGCATTTTTTCTATGGCGTCATGGGTTCCAGCAAATCCGCCATGCTGCTGATGCAGCGTCACAACTATCTCCAGCTTGGACGAAGAGTCGCGCTGATCAAGCCTGCGATTGACACGCGCATTGACGCCGTCACGGTGTATTCCCGCGTGGGGCTGCAGGCAGCCGCTGATATTGTGCTGGATGCAGGCAGCAGCGTTCGTGAACAGCTCAGCTGGCTGGCTGTCCGTCACGGTCACAATACCTTCCCTTTCGTTTTTGTTGATGAAGCACAATTCCTGACCGAAGCACAGGTGCAGGAAATTGCCGATATGTCTGATGAGCATGAGTTCTATTGCTACGGTCTGAAAACCGATTTTCTGGGCAATTTCTTTCCCGGTTCCGCTGCGCTGATGCGGCTGGCTGAGGAAATCAGCGAGGTGCCCGGCGGACTGTGCTGGTGCGGCTCAAAGGCCACTATGAATGCCCGTGTGGATGCCAATGGCACGGTCATCAAGCATGGCGAGCAGGTGCTTATCGACAATCAGCAAGCCATCCGTTATGTCGGCCTTTGCTATTATCACTGGAGAATAGGAAAATCCCATGCCTGATGCACTCAATCAATACACCAGTTTCATGATTCTCCTGCTATGCGCGCTGCTTTTCGTATGCGGCGCGCTGCTTATTGCATTGCTTATCCGCCTGAAACGGCAGGAACGCGTTGTTTCGCGCCAGCTACGCCAGCTTTCAGACGAAGAGGCGCAGAATCTGCGCACCCTCGAAAGCCGGCTTCGGGATGAAATATCCCGGCAGCAGGCCGCAGCAAATGCTGCCGCCAGCGAATCCGCCCGGATGATGGATCAGCATCTGACCGCTCTGGGCAGTCGGCTGGATACATACGGGCAGTCGCAGGAAACTCGCCTTCATCGCATGTCCGCTATGCTGGATGAGAAGCTCATGCGCCTTGACCAGCGAACCGAAAGCCTGCGTGCATCGCTTGCTGAAAGCATGGACAAAATGCAGAAGGACAATGCCGAAAAGCTGGAGAAGATGCGGCTGACCGTGGATGAAAAGCTGCATGAAACGCTCAATCGCCGTCTTGGCGAAAGCTTTTCGCTTGTAAATGACCGCCTGGAACAGGTATACAAAGGACTTGGCGAAATGCAGACGCTCGCTGCAGGGGTTGGCGACCTCAAGCGCGTGCTGACCAACGTGAAAACCCGCGGCATCTGGGGCGAAGTCCAGCTTGGCGCGCTGCTTGAGCAAATCCTTGCCCCCAGCCAATATGCAGAAAATGTGTCCGTTGTGCCGCATTCCCGCGAGCGCGTCGAATTTGCCATCATTCTTCCCGGTCACGAAGAAAACCAGCCGGTATTTCTGCCCATTGACTCCAAATTCCCCGTGGCGACCTATGAGCGCCTTCTTGCCGCGGTTGATACCAACGATCCATCGCAGGTAAACGACGCCACCGCAGACCTTCAGGCCGCCATTCGGAACGAAGCAAAACGAATTTCAAGCAAATATATCTGCCCTCCGTATACCACAGACTTTGCCATCATGTTTTTACCTACCGAAGGGCTTTATGCAGAGGCATTGCGCTGCAGCGGCATGATCGAAGAAATCCAGCAGAAGCATCGAGTGATGATCGCCGGGCCGTCAACCCTCGCAGCACTCCTCAACAGCCTGCAGCTGGGATTCCGCACGCTTGCAATCGAGCAGCGTTCTGCGGAGGTATGGCAGCTTCTGGGGGCTGTCAAAACCGAGTTCAGCCGCTTCAGTGACCTTTTGGATCAGACGCAGCAGCGGCTGCGTCAGGCCGGCGAATCCATCGAACAGGCGTCCGTGCGCACGCGTGCCATCAATCGCCGCCTGCGCGATGTGGAAGCGCTGAATGCTTCGCAGGCTGCCAGCATGCTTCAGGACAAAAGTGACAGAAACTGACGGAAATATTCGCTTGCTTTTCGCGCAACTTTCTACGCCGTTTCGACATAATAACTCCGAAAGGAGTTGATATCTGAAATGGAAAAGCTATGCAAGGGCGCCCGCAAAATGCTGATGGTCTGCGTTGGTCTGGCTGATTTTTCCGCCGAAAAGGCCGTCAATGCGATTGACATGCTGGAAAAACGCGGTGAAAAAGCTGCCAGTCGTATTTCTGCGAGCAGGCAAGCAGCGCGACGAAACAAGGAACAGCAGAAGAAGCAGCGCGACGAATGCAAATGCAGAAATATGGACGATGCGCTTGACTCGCTTGCCAGCCATTCCGGCGATGCGTCCACCGCGCCCCATCCGAAACCCGCCACATAAAGAAAGCCTGTACGGGATTGTTCCCGCACAGGCTTTTTCTTAAGCGCTCACCAGCGTGATCAATACGTCAACCATTTTTTCCATATCTTCGATCGCGGCATATTCAAAGACGCCATGACCATTGGCAGCCCCTGTGCCTGTCTCTTATACACATCTGACGCTGCCGACGAAGGCTTAGGTGT
>CAMGDO010000071.1 GCA_946042585.1 uncultured Clostridia bacterium | reverse complement strand
TACACCTAAGCCTTCGTCGGCAGCGTCAGATGTGTATAAGAGACAGCGGCAGGGTGTGCACGCCCACGCGCAGCAGCGTCTTTTCCTTGGGCACGGCGAGGGTATCGTTCTCAATCGCGTCGAGAATGTCCGTCAATTCCTCCCCAAGGAAAACGCTCACAATCGCAGGCGGCGCCTCGCTCGCGCCCAGACGGCAGTCATTGCCTGCGCTGGCCACGGAAATGCGCAGCATCTCCTGGAAATCATCCACAGCCTGCAGCACCGCGCACAAAAACAGCAAAAACTGCGCATTCTCCGCCGGGGTATCACCCGGCTCCAGGAGATTTACGCCCGTATCCGTCGCAATCGACCAGTTGTTATGCTTGCCCGAGCCGTTCACCCCCGCAAAGGGCTTTTCGTGCAGCAGGCATTCCATGCCATGCTTCTGGGCAATTTTCTTCATCATTTCCATCGTGAGCTGGTTATTGTCAGCCGCGATATTCACCACATCATAAATGGGCGCCAGCTCATGCTGGGCGGGCGCAGCTTCATTATGCTCCGTCTTGGCCGACACACCCAGCTGCCACAGCGTCTCATCCAGCTCCTTCATGAACGCAGCCACGCGGGGCTTGATCACGCCAAAATAATGATCCTCCAGCTCCTGCCCCTTGGGTGGACGCGTGCCATACAGCGTACGGCCTGTATACAGCAGATCGCGGCGCTTTTTGAGCAGCTCCGCATCCACCAGAAAATATTCCTGCTCCGGACCGGCATTGGCCAGCACCCGGGTCGCCCCCTCATGCCCGAAAAGCCGCACCAGCCGCATGGCCTGACGGCTGAGCGCCTCCATGGAGCGCAGAAGCGGGGTCTTTTTATCCAGTGCCTCCCCGCCATAGGAGCAAAACGCCGTGGGGATGCACAGCACGCCGTCCTTGATGAAGGCATAGCTGTTGGGGTCCCAGGTCGTATAGCCGCGCGCCTCAAAGGTCGCGCGCAGCCCACCGGACGGGAAAGAGGAAGCGTCCGCCTCGCTTTGAATCAGCTCCTTGCCGGAGAATTCCATGATCGCGCGGCCGTCCCCCTTGGGACGCAAAAACGCCTCGTGCTTTTCCGCCGTAATACCCGTCATCGGCTGAAACCAGTGCGTAAAATGCGTGGCGCCCTTCTCCATGGCCCAGTTTTTCATGGCTTCCGCCACAACGCCTGCCACCGCAGGATCGAGCTTATGGCCGCCGCCGATGGTGCGCTTGAGCATGCGGTATGTATCCGCCGGCAGCCGCTGACTCATCACACTATCAGAAAAGACCATCGTTCCAAACCGTTCCGCCATGTTGCTCATGTACGCACGTCCTTTCAGCGCTGTTCGCTGTCCATTTTCAGGGATTTGAAGATTATCCCACCATTATATAATACCATGGCGTATGCGGATTAGTAAAGAACAACTGACATTTTCGCAGATGCTTTCGCCGCTCTTCTTTTTATGCGCTGCGCGGAATCATCTGCAGCTGGGCAGCGCTGTCATCCGGCGGCTTGTCAATGCGCGGCCAGCGGCAGCCATTTTTCAATCGCAGACTGCGCCGCTTTTCTCTTTCCATCCTCTGTGCTTTGTCTGTCCTGCGCGCTTCGGAAAGGCATTCGCGCGCTGCTTGCTGCTGATTTGGCAGCTTTCGATAGGCACAGCCCTCCCTGTCCTGATTCCCGACGCCGCTGTACATGCGCTTTCCAGGCGTATGATATTCTTCCTGCTGCACCTCCCTGCGCATTTCATTCGTTTTGCACACCTGCGTCATTTGCGGTCTTCCCTTCGTTTGATTTCTTCTGATTCATTCCATATACGGAATTTAATTTCGTCTAAATTATATATATTACGGTTTTTTATATACTGCCGTTTGATTCGGTTGATTTCCTGATGACGCGGCGTCTGCCTGGATGCAGCGCATGCCCAGACTTGTTTGCCGGGCATATCGCGCCGCACGCCGCCTTACCGCGGCAAAAGAAGGACTCGGTAAGCATCTGAAGGGCTGCTTGCAGAAATGCCCGTTATGTGGACGGCGTGTTCTTTCTCACCTGGTTTGAGCCGTCCGGCAGCATGGCAATGCTGCTCAGCACGCTGATAAGCACCGCCATGGCAGCGGAGGACAGCACAATCTTCCAGTTCACCTCGCCCCATACGGCCGCGCTGCCAATGGTCGCAATCGCCGTTTGCGCTGCGCATTTGACGGCGAATCATCATCTCCTTCAGCCACCTTCTGGTCTTTCTCTGCATTGACGCCGCCTTTCCTGTTTGGAATGAATTGGTATTTTTTCTTGACCACGCCGCGTCTTTTATGTTAGAATGAATTCAGGCAGGTTATCATTTCTTTCTTCATCGCTTTATGAACATCTTCACAATACCACTTAAACCCATTCCGAACAATCACGGCATTCGGAACGCTTGACAATTCCATATTCGGAACAGGAGGAAGATGATGGATTTAGTTGACATTGCCCCGATTTTTCTGGACAAAATGAAACAGCTGGGCTACACCTACGACACGCTGACGGAACGCTCCGGCGTTCCCAAAACCACGCTGCACGGAATACTCCACGGCACCCGGCATGATTCATCCTGGCAATCCATCATTCAGATTGCCATCGCGCTCAACGTTTCCATTGATTCCGTTTACGGCATTGAACCCGATACGAACAATGAACAATTGACCAGCGCGCAGATCTCTGCGATTCTGGAGACGGAGATTCACACGCCGCGCGAATTCTACATGCAGGAGGCAGACAAGCTGCATCAGGAAACAGAAAGGCTTCATCAGGAGAATGAACAGCTGATACAGAGATTTTCCGACGAGATCCAACGGCGGGACGCTCTGATTGACAGGCAGAGCAGGGCGCTGCGCATTCACCGCTTTGTCAACGCCGTTTCCATTGCCTTCATCATTCTCTGGTGGATGGTGGACTATCTCGTCCCCGCGCGCGGCTGGATTCTGCGCGAAATCGCCCAACAGTTTAGCGGCCTGATGCCCTTTATCAAGGGTTAAGAAAAGCCGGAGCTTTCCCCCTCCGGCATATATCATCCGCTCTATCATGCACGCAGTCCGCTGCACAATACAAAAAGTCCCCGCATACAGGCGGGGGCCTCAGGGCGTCGACAAAGTCGCCGCCCTCCGAAAAAACGAAGGATTCGTTTTTTCGGGTTGCAGATTTTCTTGTGATGCTGCGCATCACGGCCAGAAAATCTGTAAGGAAGCGGGGTGACCCCCGCTCCTCGAACCGGCAAAGCCGGTTCTGCGGAATAAAAATGCAGAGGCTGCGCCCCTTCATTGCAACCCGGTAACTGTGCGCCTACTCTGTTGATATTCTAAAGCCCCCGCATACAGGCGGGGGCTTTTGTTGCGTCCGCAATTGCGGGCTTTCGTTTTCTCAGTATTCTCCGCTCATTTCCGTGAGCGTGTCGGGCATTATCAGCGTCCCTTCGCTTTCGCGTTTGACGGCCTCCAGCATGATGGCCTCAGTGGCCGACACGCCGCAGCGCACCGCGCCAGCCGCCCGGGCGGACAGCACCGTGTCGAGCGTGCGGATGCCGCCGCTGGCCTTTACGCGCACGGCGGGAGAAACTGCCTTGCGCATCAGCGCCACATCGGCAATCTTCGCGCCTGCCGTGCCATAGCCCGTGCTGGTCTTCACAAAGTCCGCGCCCGCGCTTTCAGACAGCTGGCATGCCTTGATTTTCTGTTCGTCGTTCAGATAGCAGGTTTCGATGATGACCTTAAGAATAGCGCCCTCACCATGGCACACATCAGCCAGGCGGCGGATTTCCCGCTCCACATAGTCATATTCGCCCGCCAGCATGCGGCCGATATTGATCACCATGTCCAGTTCACGGCAGCCGTCACGCAGCGCCTGCTGCGCCTCCAGCACCTTGATCTCCATCGTGTGCGAACCGTGCGGAAAGCCAATCACCGTGCAGGGCAGCACCTGTGAGCCCTTGAGCATTTCTGTCACCAGCGTCATATCCTGCGGGCGCGCGCACACCGTCGCCACGTCGTATTTCAGCGCGAGCTCGCAGCCGCGGCGAACATCCTCCAGCGTCAGAAAGGGCTGCAGCGTGCTGTGATCCAGCATCTTGGCAATCTCCCGGGACGTAATCTTCATATCTGTTTCCTCCTGTTCTTCTATCGCATCGGCGCGTTACGCCGTTTTTGCCTGACGTCTTTTCCCCCGTTTCTGCAACACCGAAGTGAAATCCACCCGGCGCAATAGATACATGCCCAGGAAAACCAGCAGACAGTTGCTGATCACCATGGCATACCAGATGCCGGCTCTCCCCAGATTCGTGAAGGTTTTGAACACATAGATCAACGGCAGGCGCACGCACCACAGCCGCACAATGCCCATCGTGAAGGAATAGCGCGTATTGCCAGAGCCGTTGAAAACGCCGATATAATTCTGGAACATGGACATGAACGGCTGCGTCAGCAATACCCAGAAGATATACTCCATCGCCACTTCCAGCGTTTCCGGACTGTTGGTCAGAAGCGAAAGGATCTGCGCGCGCAGGGGATACAGGCACAGCGCGCCGCCGATGGATATGCCCAGCCCCAGGTTGCGGCTGGCGCGATAGGCATTTTTTGCACGCTCGCGGTTGCCCGCGCCCACATTCTGCCCGATGAACGCCGCCAGCACAGACCCCAGCGCCATGGTGGGCATCAGCAGCATATTGGACACCTTGTTGCCGATGCTGAACGCTGCCGCCACCACCGCGCCATAGCTGAGAATGAGCGACTGCACCACCAGAAAGCCCAGCGATGTCATGGCCTGACTGCCGGCCGACGGCGCGGCAATCCGGCACAGCTGTCCCATATCGCGGGCATCGAAATACACATCGCTGCACCGCATGCCCTCGCCGCGCCGGCTGAACAGCAGATACAGCGCCGCCGGCGCCACCGCCGTCTGCCCAAGCATCGTGGCCAGCGCCGCGCCATACACGCCCATTTTGCGCACCTGCACAAAATACCCGGTCAGCACAATATTGATGCTGACGGCAATCACATTGAGAATCACCGGGGTGGTCGTATCGCCCCGCGCCTGCCGGATGGCCTGAAATGCCGAAAAAATCAGAAACGGCACCATCTCAAAGGAGCGCACGCGCAGATAGGTCAGCGCTTCCTCATAGACGCCGGGCTGATTGCGCGTGCCCATCATCGATAGAAGCCACGGGGCAAAGAAATACACCAGCACGTTGAGCAGCACGCCCAGCGCCAGAAACAGCTCCAGCAGCAGCATGCTGAACTGCCGCGCGCGCTTTTCCTCCCGCGCGCCGTGGCACTGGCTCACCACCGCCACGCCCGCCACCATCAGGCCCGATACAAGCGACAGAAGAATGTTCAGCGCAGGCCATGCCACCGAAATGCCCGCCTGCGCGGTGACGGAGTTTTCCATCTGGCCGATGAAGAAGGTATCCACCAGGTCATGAAAGGATTTGAGCATATTGGAAAGGAAAACGGGAAGCGCCAGTATGACAAACGCCCGATAGATATTTTTCTCCTCAAGCAGCAGGTGCTGCCTGTTCTCCTGCTTCATAGCCTGTTTCCTTTCACACGCCCGCCTTTGAGCGCAGCGTACGCCTGTTATACGTTTTCAAAGAAGGGCGCACCGTCCGCATGGCGCAATACGCCCATATCGTCAAACTCGAGCTTTTCCGGCTTGTCGCCCTGCAGATAGCGCAGAATCTCATCCATGCG
>CAMGDO010000070.1 GCA_946042585.1 uncultured Clostridia bacterium | reverse complement strand
CATCTTCATGGGCGGTCTGCCCTCCCTGTGCAGGCAGGGGCTGGGCAGCGTGGCCAGCATTCTGATGAATGTGGCTGCCAGCACCTATGGCGGCGTCACCCCCGAAACCATCGACGCGGCCGTGGCGGCCATCGGCATTGTCAACCGGATGATGCAGTTCTGCGCCTCGGCGATCATCGGCTTTGGTCAGGGCTTCCAGCCGGTATGCGGCTTTAACTATGGCGCGAAGCTCTATGGGCGCGTGCGCCAGGGCTTCTTCTTCACTCTCAAGGTGATGTTTGCCGCCATGCTGGTCATTTCCGCCATCGGCCTGAGCGTGTCCAGCCACGTCATCCGGCTGTTCAGCAACGATCAGGCCGTCATTGACTTTGGCGTAAGAACGCTGCGCTTCCAGTGCGCGGTATTTCCCCTCACGTCATTGGTGTTCTGCAGCAACATGGCCATGCAGACGATGGGCATGGCGCTGCGCGCATCCATCCTCGCCATGGCGCGCAACGGCATCTGCTTTGTGCCTATGATTCTGCTGCTGCCTCCGCTGCTGGGAGCGACGGGCGTGCAGGTGGCGCAGGCCTCTGCCGATGTGCTGGCGGTGGCGCTCACCCTCCCCATGATACTACCAGTTATGAAAATGCTCAAGGAAAAAGATGCTGAGCAGGAAAAAAAGGTGGCATAAGCATGTTTGACAGACAGGCGCACCAGCAGCGCATCGCATGGTATCGGGAAGCGCGCTTTGGCATGTTCATTCACTGGGGGCTCTATGCGATTCCCGCGCGCGGTGAATGGGTGCGCTCCGAGGAGCGAATGCCCGAAGAGGAATATGACCGCTTCTTTCATGAGTTCACGGCGCAGGATTTTGATCCCCGTGCATGGGCGCGTCTGGCGCGGCAGGCAGGCATGAAATACGCCGTGCTGACCGCCAAGCATCACGACGGCTTTTGCCTGTTTGACAGCCAGTATACCGATTTCAAATCCACCAACACGCCCTTTGGGCGGGATGCTGTGCGCGAGTTTTTGGACGCCTTCCGTGCCGAAGGGCTGCGCGTGGGGCTGTATTATTCGCTGCTTGACTGGAAGCACCCCGATTATCCGCACCAGACGGACACGCATCATCCCCTGCGCGGCCAGACGGATGCATCCGACGACGGGCGCGATTTCGGGCGGTATCTGGACTATATGCACGGGCAGATTCGCGAGCTGTGCGAGAACTACGGCAAAATCGATATCTTCTGGTTTGACTTTTCCTATGACCGGATGAGCGGCGACACCTGGCACGCCGCAGAGATTGAGCGCATGGTGCATGCGCTGCAGCCGCAGGCGATTCTGGATAACCGTCTGGAGGCCAGCGGCTCCGGCTTTGGCAGTCTGGTCACGGAAAATCCCACCAGCTATTGCGGCGATTTTGTCAGCCCAGAACAGATCATTCCGCCCGAGGGCATCCAAGATTGCGCCGGGCGCGATGTGATGTGGGAAGCATGCGTGACAATGAACAACCACTGGGGCTACTGCGCAGCGGACCGCTATTTCAAGCCCGCATCCATGCTGGTGCGCAAGCTGGTGGAATGCGTGAGCAAGAATGGGAACCTGTTGCTGAATGTGGGCCCCGACGCGCGCGGACGGATTCCCGAAGAGTCGGAAAGGATTCTGCAAAGAATCGGCGCATGGATGGACAAAAACGGCGAAAGCATCTATGGCTGCGGCCGCGCCGATGTGCCCAAGCCCGATTACGGACGCGTCACGCAGCGCGGCAGCACCCGCTATTATCATATATTCGACGCGCCCATCGGCTTTGTGCCGCTGATGAAGGGGTCTGCCCGGCATCTGCGCGCACGCTGGCTGCAAAGCGGCGCAGAGGTCAATGTGAAATCCAACTGGATGACGGAAAACTATCCGGAATATGTGTTTGCCTCGCTGGGAGAAAACCCCGTGCTGCCCGATGATATCGACACGGTGATCCGGGTGGAAACCGTATAAAAACCCTGTCAAGCAAAAAACCGGCTGCTTTGCCGGTTTTTGTTCTTTATGCAGCGCCGCAGCCGCCCTGCCGCTCAGAAAATCAGCGCGTAGGTCACTTCAATAGCGGTGGCATCGCAGGTGATGGTATAGGAGCTGAGCTGTTCCTGCGCGCCGGAATAGTGGGCGTTGAATTGTCCTTCGTCATAGGCTTCCTGCGAGAACGCCTGCTCGTCAGCATCCTTCACGCGCAGATGCACAATGTAGGAAGCGCCGTCCAACCGCAAAAGCAGCGAGCCCGCAGCGTTTTCCCGGCTCAGATTCAGCGCGTTCTGGCCGTGCGTCAGCTCCAGAATCACCTGATCGCCCGCGTCATCCGTCACATACTTCCATTGGGAAATGGTGGACAGCCCCACCGAGCCGTCGGGATTGACGGAGAGAATCAGGGCGTTGACGCTTTCGGGGGCGATGTAGCCCTCCGCGCCGGCCTCCGCCCGGGTGGCAAGATCAGCGCTGCTCTTGACCAGAGCATCGACTGCGGCGGCGCGCGCCTCGCCGCTCAGCACGGTTTTCGTGGTGGAAGCGGAGGTATAGACATCGGCTTCCTCAGCCACGCTGTTATCGCCGTAGCTTTCGGCAACGGTAACAGCCAGAGCAAACAGCAGCACCAGCGCAATCACAAGCGCAAGCAGCTTTTTCATGGGGACAGCTCCTTTCAATTCAGGGAAAATGGGCGCTGCAATGCAGATGCAGCATCAATACTATTGCTCATTTTCCGCCTTCGCACAATGGAAGTTTCTTGAAGGAGCCGTTTGAAGCGCACAATTTCTCTCAGTCCGCTTCAAAATCGGAGGATACCCGCTCAATAATGGCGCCGTGCACCATTTTCTGCGCCGCCTTGTGCAGCGGATGCTCCCGGTAGAATTCCACCGCCTCGCGGCTGTCAAATTCAGAATACAGGCACAGATCATACCCCTGATAGCAGCGACCGACCTGCGCAAAGCGCATGCCCTCAATCTGCCCCACCAGCGCCTCCAGCGCCTTTTTGATGGTGGCGGCATTTTCTTCCTTGTTTTCTTCCTTCAGATTCCACATGACGATATGACGAACCATGATGCTTTCTTCCTTTCTTTCTGTTCTTTATGTCCTTATTTGCTGGCCGCATTGACCCGCAGCACGGTGAGCACGCCTTCCTCCACCCGAAAGCCCACGTCCAGCCCCGCAAAGCTAAGCCCGTAAACTTCCTCCGGCCTGTCCTCGTAGCCCGGGCGCGGGTCGCAGGCAAGCACGCCCCACAGCGCCTCCCGCTTGTCTATCGGCACCAGCTCAAGCAGTGCGGGTGGAAAAACCACCGTCAAGCGATGCCCGCGCGTACTGGCAGTGTAGCCTGGCAGGGCGTCAGGATGGCTGTCGGACAGGGGTACATAGGGCTTCACATCGTAGATGGGCGTGCCGTCGAGCAAATCCGCGCCCGACACAACCAGCACCGGCCCGTCCGGCGCAGCCGTATCCACCTCAAGCAGCCGCACGCACGACAGCCCCAGACCATTGGGGCGATAGGGCGCGCGCGAGGCGAATACGCCCACCCGCCTGTTGCCGCCCAGCCGCGGCGGACGCACGGTGGGACGGAATTCCTGCGTGAGCGAGCGGGAAAACTGCCAGATCAGCCACAGATGCGAAAAGCCTGTAATCTCGCGCAGCGCCTCCTCCCGGCGGTATTCGGGTGTAAAGACGATGCGCGCGGTCAGCGCATCCACCAGCCCGCTCTGGCGCGGAATGCCGAATTTCTGCGAAAAATCGCTGCGGATGTGCGCCACCGGACGAATGAGCATTTCCTGCGAATCAGCCATGCGCATGCCTCCCTGCGTTGGTACAATCCTATTGTATCACAAACAAAGCGCGGCGAAAAGCGGGGCTTTTTTGGTTTTTTCTTTACATACCGCGCATTTTGAGATAGAATGAACCGGTATGTCTGAATTTCCGAAGGAGGCATTTCAATGGCTTCAGCAAATACGCGTCGCGGCGGTGTGCTTGTACACATCACCTCGCTCCCCGGCCCCGAGCATGCGGGCACACTGGGCGAAAGCGCTTACCGTTTTGTCGACTTCCTGCAAAGCGCAGGCATGCAGGTGTGGCAGGTGCTGCCCGTAGGCCCTACGGGCTTTGGGGAAAGCCCCTACCAGAGCGCCTGCGCGCTGGCGGGCAGTCCTTCCATGATCGATCTGAAGATGCTGTCTGACGATGGTCTTTTGCCGGACTATACGCCCTCCCCCGTGCCGCCGGCGCGTCAGGTGGATTTTGAAGCCCTGAGCACGCAGAAGGAGTACTGGCTGCGGCGCGCCTACGAACATAACCGCGCGCGTCTATCCGCCGAAAATGCCTATGCCGCCTGGTGCGGGCAGTGGTCCTGGCTGCATGACTATGCGCTGTTCATGGCTATCAAGGATCACTTTGGCAAGCGTTCCTGGATGGAATGGCCCGACCAGGCCATCCGCCTGCGCGAGCCGTCCGCCATGGCGTCCTATGAGAATGAGCTGCGCGAGGACGTGCAGTACTATATGTTCCTGCAGTATCTGTTCCGCATGCAGTGGTCACGCCTGCGCCGCTATGCCAACGAACATGGCGTGCAGCTGCTGGGCGATATGCCCATCTATGTGGCGGAGGATTCCTCCGATGTGTGGGCAAACGCCGAGTTTTTCCAGCTCGACCGCGACCGCAGACCGGTGAAGGTGGCGGGCGTGCCGCCGGATTACTTCAGCGAGGACGGCCAGCTGTGGGGCAATCCGCTCTATCGCTGGAGCCATCTGCGCGATCATGGCTATGGCTTCTGGATGGAACGCCTGCGCGCCATGGGACAGCTGTTTGACCGCGTGCGCATCGATCATTTTATCGGCTTTGCCAATTATTATTCCATCAGGGCCGGCGCGCCCAATGCCCGCAGCGGCAAATGGGTGATCGGCCCGGGCAAAAAATTCTTTGCACAGGTGCAGAAAAAAGTGCCCGAGGTGGATGTGGTGGCGGAGGATCTGGGCGCGGTCAACGAGCGGGTGACGGAGCTGCTGGCTTTCTGCGGCTACCCCGGCATGAAGGTTTTGCAGTTCGGCTTTGACGGCGGCGAAGAAAATCCGCATAATCTGAAAAATTTTGTGGAAAACTGCGTAGCCTATACGGGAACGCACGACAACGACACGTCGCTGGGCTGGTGGAAAAACTGCGGCGAAGCCACGCGCGAAAGCGTGCGGCGCGCGCTGGGGCCGGTGGATGACGATACGGTGGTTCAGCAGATGATCAGCGCCGTATTCGCCAGCCGCGCCAACACCGCCATCGCCCCCATTCAGGATTTTCTGAATCTGGATTCCTGCGACCGCATGAACACCCCCGGCACGCTGGGCGGCAGCAACTGGCGCTTCCGCGTGCTGGCGCAGGAGCTCACACCGGAGCTTGCCGCGCGCATGCGCGATATCAACATGCAGTCGGGCAGAATATAAAAGGAGCAAATCTGTATGAATCACTATGGACTGGACTGCGCGCAGATCGTTTCTGACGCGCTGCGCATTCTGCGTGCCCGCTACCATGTGGAAGCGAAGGATGCGAAGAACTTTCAATTGCACGACGCGCTTGCGCAGGCAGTCAACCTGGCCATCGCGCCCCGCTGGGATAAAGACGAAGCCACGCTGCGAACCCGCCGCCGCGCCGCCTATCTGAGCGCGGAATTCCTCATGGGCCGTCTGTGGCACAATAACCTTTGCTGTCTGGGCATTTACGACGAGGTGGAAAAGCTGCTGGAAAGCGCAGGCGCCAACCTTGCGGATATGGAGGACATCGAGGATGCCGCTCTGGGCAACGGCGGTCTGGGCCGTCTGGCGGCATGC
>CAMGDO010000069.1 GCA_946042585.1 uncultured Clostridia bacterium | reverse complement strand
CGCCACCGGCTGCTCCTCCATCTACGGCGGCTCCGCTCCCACCTGCCCCTACACCGTCAATGAAAAGGGTCATGGTCCTGCCTGGGCCAACAGCCTGTTCGAGGATAACGCCGAGTTCGGCTTCGGCATGAACCTGGCCGTCAGCCAGCGTCGTGCCAAGCTGGCCGCCACCGTCGAAGCCCTGATCAACGTGGCCTATGCCACCGAAGAGATCAAGGCCGCCGGCAAGGAATGGCTGGACAACATGGAAGATGCCGAAGGCTCCAAGGCTGCCGCTGCCAAGCTGATCGCTGCCTGCGAAGACGGCGTTGTGGATGGCTGCCCCTGCGAAGCCTGCAAGCTGGCCCGCGAAGTGCTCGACGCCAAGGATATGCTCGTCAAGAAGTCCATCTGGATCTTCGGCGGCGACGGCTGGGCCTATGATATCGGCTACGGCGGCGTGGACCATGTGCTGGCGCAGAATCAGGATGTCAACATTCTGGTGCTCGATACCGAAGTGTACTCCAACACCGGCGGTCAGTCCTCTAAGTCCACTCCCACCGGCTCCGTGGCCAAGTTCGCCGCGGCCGGCAAGCGGACCAAGAAGAAGGATCTGGGCATGATGGCCATGAGCTATGGCTATGTGTACGTTGCCACCGTCGCCATGAGCGCCAACCCCGTGCAGCTGCTCAAGGCTATGAACGAGGCCGAAGCGTACCATGGTCCCTCCCTGATCATCGCTTACGCGCCCTGCATCAACCATGGCATCAACATGTCCCTGGCGCAGGCCGAAATCCGCAAGGCGGTTGCTGCCGGCTACTGGCCGCTGTACCGCTTCAACCCCGAACTGGCCGATCAGGGCAAGAACCCCCTGACGCTGGACAGCAAGGAGCCCACCGAAGACTATCAGGCCTTCATCCGCGGCGAAACCCGTTATGCGACGCTGCTCAAGCAGTTCCCCGAAGCTGCTGAGGAGCTGTTCAAGAAGAACGAGGAAGACGCCAAGGCGCGTCTGGACAGCTACAAGAAGCTGGCCGCTGAATAATTCCCCAAAAGCCACCCCGGAAGGCGCAAGCCCTCCGGGGTTTTTAGCAGGCAAATTTTCTTTCGTTCGCGTTTTCTTTTATTGCATACCGTTTCTCCATGCACAAAAAACAGCCGCAGCAGCGCAAACTGCTGCGGCTGTTTTGTTTGGCTTCCCGCACTTTACGTGCGATGGCTCTGTTGTGTTCTCTTATTTTTCCAGGAGGACGCGATACTCCGCCATGAACCTTTCCGTGAACGCCGCATCCGTCGTGCCGCCATGCCGCCACACCGCTTCCTTGGCACAGCCCAGCACGGGCGGCACATTGGAGCGCAGCAGCCGCATGCGCGGCGATCCCTTGGACGCAACGCTCTGCACATATTCCGGATAGGCGGCAAAGATTCCGCCGCTCATCACCACGTCAAATGCCGCGCCGGCATGGCTGTCCGCCAGCCAGGTCAATTCCGCCATGCTGTCCGTTCCGCGTTCAAAGATTTCCCGCGCCGTCCTGTCTCCCGCCTTGCGCGCCTCAAACACCGTGTGCGCATAGGAAGCGATGTACGCGCGGCCGCCGTCGTAAATCAACGGCAGATTGTCCTCGGGCGCGCCGCCCATCTGCGCGCACACCAGCTCGCGCAGCGCCGTCTGCGGACCGCGTCCCTCAAACGCCTTGATGGACGCCAGAATGGCCTCCCGTCCCAGCCAGTAGCCGCTTCCCTGCGTATCGAGCAGATAGCCCCAGCCGCCCACATGATAGAGCTCGCCCCTTGCGCGCAGAAACAGGCTGCATCCTGTGCCGCACACCATGCAGCCGCCGTCGCGCTGATCCAGCATGGAGGAAATCATACCCGGTCCGTCGTCCTCCCAGTGCACGGGCCAGCCCGCCATGGCGGCGTCCAGACGGTCCGTCAGCTTCTTTTTGTAGTAGATCACCGAGCTCACGCCGCAGAAGGCATAATCCGGCACACCGCCGGGAATATGCGCGCCTACGCGATGCAGTGTCTGTGTCACACGGCGCACCGTCTCATCCGCGCCGATATCCATCGCCGTGCAGCCCCGGGAAATATCGCGCAGCAGAATATGCCCCGTTTCGTCAAACAGCACCGTTTCCGCCTTGGTACCGCCTGCATCCATTGCAACATAGTACGCCATGGGCTTCTCCTTTCTTCGCTTAGCACCTGCTCACCGAAACTCGTGACTGCTGACCTGTCCGCCGCCGCGCACATCCTCGTTCTTGCCATCCAGCGCCGGATCTACATATTTTTCAAACCAGCCGGTCAGCTTCTGCCGCATAGCATCAATGCGCTCCTGCTGCGTCGGGTCGTCAATCAGATTGTTCTTCTCGCCCGGATCGTTGATCAGGTCGTACAGCTCATCGGAATAGTCCATATAGCGATGCACATACTTCCATTCCTTTGTGCGGATCATGCGCACCGGGCCGTATTCGTCATACACCACCACATCATCGCGGAAGGTATCCGTCTCTCCCAGCAGCACCTGCTTGAAGGATTTGCCTGGCAGACGCGCGGGGCAGTCATAGGGGACGCCGCACAAATCCAGCAGCGTGGGCAGAAAATCATAATGGCTCACCATTGTTTCGCTGACCACGCCCGCAGGGATATGCCCCGGCCACGCGAAAATGCCGGGCACCTTCACGGAGGTATCGTACATGTTCATGGGATAGGTGCCGTTTCCCTTGCCGACAATGCCGTGATGGCCCATATTGCTGCCGTTATCGGAGGTAAACACGATCACCGTGTTCTCCATCAGTCCCTCTTCTTCCAGACGATCCAGAATGCGCCCCAGATTGGCATCCATGGCTGTCACTGCAGCATAATAGCCGCGCTGGCTTTCCCGACAGTATTCATACCATGTTTCCCTGATGGGCGCATAGTTGGCGCCAATGAAGCGCACGCCGCGATGCGGCTTCTTTTTCCATTCCGAGAAGGGCTGATCGGCATTGGGCACCCAGGGGTGAATGGGAGTGAAGGGGATGGAATCAAAGGGACAGTCGCGATACAGATCATAATACTCACGGGGATGGCACTGCTCCGCCCAGGGGGAATGCGGGGCCGTAAAATGTACCGCCAGACAGAAGGGCTGTTCCCGGTTGCGCATTTCAAAGAAATCCAGCGCGCGGTCAGCGATGTAATTGGTCACATAATAATTGCGTTTGAGCACCATTTTCTGGCTCTCATCGTCAAACACCACCGGGAAGAAATAGTTTTCGCCGCCATTGGCCGTGGTGCGCCAATAGGTGAAGGAAGCCTGCGGCGTTGCGCTGTCGCCCATGTGCCACTTGCCCGCCAGACCGCACTCATAGCCCGCGCCCGCCAGAAAATCGGTAAACGTGTCGTGACCGCGCAGATAGTGAACGGGCTTGTCGTTGCTCAGATGCACGCGCGGCCACATGAATTCAAAGGGCGCCGGCTCCTGTTTGAAGCCCTCCTTCAGTTCATCCGACAGATATTTTTCGGTGTCGAAATGCCCCTTGCACAGCCAGTCGTGCACGCCATGCTGCGAGGGAATCTGCCCGGTATACACCGACACGCGTGCCGGTGAGCACACAGGCGACACACAAAACAGGTTTTCAAAGCGCATGCCCATTTTTGCCAGTCTGTCCAGATTCGGCGTATGAATTTCGCTGTTTCCGGCACAGTGCATAGCCCACGCGCCCATATCGTCCGTCATCACAAACAACAGATTCGGATGCTTTTCCTGCATGGTCTTTCTCTCCCGTTCTCAGCCGTGTGAAATCTGCCGCGGCGCCTTGCAGCCCGTGGCGATGATCATATCCAGCATTTTCAGCGCCATATCGGCGCGCACTTCCCGGTGCTTTTCGTCCGTCAGGTTCACATGCTCCCGGGGATCATTCACCCGGTCACACAGCTCCTCCTCGCCCGTCTGATGGCGCACATATTTCCATTGTTCGTCAATCAGCGCAAAGGAGGCGCTGTCGCGCGCGCCATAGCCAATCCGGTATTCAATCAGGCACGCCCTGCGCGAAGGCGTCAAATGCCCGTCTCTGTCAAAGGGCGACACGCCGTCGGCAAAGGGCAGCATCTCCGCCCCGGACAGTGCGCACATCATCGGCGCGATATCCACAGTGGAAACCAGCGCATCGCTGCGCACGCCCGCCTGCACGCCGCAGCCTGCCACAATCAGCGGCACGTTCATCAGCCCGTCATAGAAGAAGGGTCCCTTCTTCCACAGGCCATGATCGCCCAACAGCTCGCCATGATCGCTGGTGAACACCACCAGCGTATTCTCACTCAGCCCTTCCTCCTCCAGCGTCTTTAGAATCTTTCCCACGTTGCGGTCAATCAGATCGACCATCGCATAGGTATAGGCGATGCGCTGGCGCTTCCAAAGCTCTGCGGTTTCAGCATCCGGCGCTGGCTTTACGCCCTTCTTGGGGCCGGAGCGGTGCCAGTTGCCCTCAAAATGCTCCTGATAGTGCCGCGGACGGCCTGCCAGATCACTACCGTCGGCGCAAACAGGCTCCACAATGTTTTCAAGAGGATACCTTTTCGCCGTTTCCTCCGGCGGATCCCAGGGATGATGCGGGTCGGAAAAGCTCGCCACCAGAAAGAACGGCTTCTCCCTGTCCCGGCGGCTGGTCAGGTATTCGCAGGTCTTTTCCCCCACATAGGTGGAGCAATGCAGGCGCTCGGGCATCTTCATGGTGCCGGAAAACCTGTCGCCATAGGCCGGATTGCATTCAAACATATCGTCCGTTCCGCCGTTTTCATAAAACCATTGCCGGTAATGCCCCTCCTGGCAGGTATGCCCGCGGGTCAGATCGACATATTCAAAGCCCCAGTACGGGCCATGAAAATCATAGCATCCGGGCTGCTTCCAGTAGTTTCCGCTCTCAAATGTGCACACGTTTTCATCCGTGGGATCGGTGATGGTGAAATGGATTTTGCCGATGTTCGCCGTCTGGCAGCCGCGCTCGCTCAGATGCGTGCAGAGCGTCCAGCCCCGGTCCTGCACATCCAGACCGTTGGTCCACGTGCCGTGATTGCGCGGATACATGCCGGTAAACAGGCTCATGCGGTTGGGCGCGCAGATCGGATTGGCCACATAGCAATTCTCAAAAGCCGTGCCGCGCGCAGCCAGCGCGTCAATATGCGGCGTGCGGCAAATCGGATTGCCATAGCAGCCCAGCGTATCCTTGCGCAGCTGATCGCACAAAATCAAAAGGATATTTTTCATTCGTCCCTCCTGTCTGTCGTCTGTCGGAACATATATTTTCTGCTTTCATTATAGAACAACCGAAAAAAGCCGTCAACCGCCGCAGCGGGCCATGCAGCGCAAAAAGTTACAAATTTGTTTACACTCCTGCGCCCGCTGCGCGCTTGCTTTTCACCGCCGCTGATGGTATGATTAGGGCGTTGAGAAAACATAAGCAAGGAGAACCTGCCATGAAAAAACTGCTTGTATGCGCGCTCGCGCTCATCATGACGCTGAGCCTGTCCGCCGCCTTTGCGGCCGACTATTCCGATGTGTTCACCAATTTTGATCAGCGCGACAGCTGGACCCAAGCCGTCACCATCGCCTTCTCCGACGACGGCGTGCTCATCAACGGCTCGGGCGCGGCGGCCGACGGCACCGTGGTCTATATTACCGCCCCCGGCACCTACATGCTGACCGGTTCCTGCCAGAACGGCCGGATTGAGGTGGAAGTGCCCAAGGAAGAAAAGGTGCAATTGGTGCTGGGCGGTCTCACCCTCACCTGCACAGAATCCGCTCCCCTGTATGTGATCTCCGCCGATAAGGTATCCCTGTCTCTTATACACATCTGACGCTGCCGACGAAGGCTTAGGT
>CAMGDO010000068.1 GCA_946042585.1 uncultured Clostridia bacterium | reverse complement strand
GTTGTATAGAGGAAGGAAGACCATCGGTTTTTCGCACAGCAAGCAAAAGGAGGAAACAAACGATATGACAAAAAGAAAGCGCCGCACATGCCTGGCCATTTTTGCGCTGGCGATGTGCATGATTCTGACCGTCGCCGCGCTGGCTGAAGGCGCGCTGTCTTCCATCTACGGCGCCGGCTGCACGCTGCTGTTTGGCACAGACAATGTCACGCTCTCCGCCAAAGCCACCTTTGCCTATGACGGGGAGCTGTTCAAAACCTTTGAGGGCCGCTATGTGCAGGACGGCTTCAATTCCCTGATGGATCTCATGCTGAAAACGCCCCAAGCAGACGGCTCTGAAAAGGAAAGCGGCTATCTTGTCGTCGCCAACGGCCAAAGCGTCTATTCCATCGACCGTCTCTACAGCGATTATTATGTGGACAGCATTTGCAGCGCAAGCGACTCGGTGTTGACGAGCACCGCGCTGCGCCAGTCGATCACGCGCCTGGGCAAGGCGTTTCTGGAGCTGGCCGAGGACACGATGAGCAGCGCTGTCACCACCGTACAGACAGATCAAGGCACGCAGCACACCATCAGCCTGCATAGCGGCGAATCCCCCCGGATCGCCGATTCCCTGCTGACAGTGCTTGCACAGGTTGCCATCCGGCGCTATTTCTATATCACGCCCGCGGAGCCATCTGACGAGGAAGAATTGACCATTTTCTATCAGGATTCCCAGGCGCTGCGCGCGCACGCCTATCAGGCGCTGTTTAACCAGCCCATGCCGGAGCGCTTCTGGGCGCTGCCCAATGCGAACACGATCAATACCCAGATCAACCAATACATTACGCAAACCTATCTGCAGCCGCTCTACGACAAGTATTCCTCCGGCTATGCCGTCATTTGCGGCGACGGCGCTTCCTATTATTATACGACATTTGATGAAGCCCTGATCGCCACGGGCGAATACAGAACCTATTTTGAAAACACCGACGCCACCTTCCGCGCCTGGTATCAGCAAAACACAGGCAAAACGCTGACGAAGGAAGACATGCAGGTGCTGCGCTATACGGGCAACAATACGCTCAAGACCGCCTATGACAGCATGTGGACGGCCATGCTGGATGATTACGACGCCAAAGCCCGGGAAAGCGGCGCCGCCGGCATTGCAATCCACGCGGACGGCTCCTATTCCCCCATTGAAAACCTCCGGGAATACGCGGAGCTTTACGGAAAAACTACCACGCAGCTGATTGTCGAAAGCATGAATTCGCTGAGCATAGACGACCTGTCCGTCCTTGTGAACATGGATCATCAGGGACGCATCACCAGCGCCAGCGGCAGCCTGCGTCTGCTTGTTGCCGATGCGAAGGGCGAGAGCCACTCGCTGGAAATCGTCTTTGAAGCTGAAGCCACCGATTATGACACAAGCGATGTGCCTCCCTTTGATCCCGCCAGCTATGGCGTGATCTCCAGCAGCGAATACTACCAGACGACCGGCATTCCCCTGGATATTCTCTCCATCGACACCATTGAGTTCAACGGCGTTGAATACACAACAGACTTTGGCGCCGGCAACGGCTAAAGGGAGGAAGCCTCAGATATGAAAAAAACACGTCGTACGCTCTGCATTCTGCTCTCGCTTGCGCTGTGCGCAGCGCTGATTGTCACCGCCTGCTCCGAGGGCATTTGGGCCTCGCTGTTCAACGCCGGGTGTGATCTTCTCTTTGATACGGACAATGTAACGCTTTCGCTGGACGCCGAATTTTGCTACCGCGGGAAGCTTTTCAAGACGCTCAGCGGGCAGTATATACAGGACGGCAGCAATTCCCTGATGAACATACTGCTCAAAACGCCGCGGGAGGACGGCTCTATCTATGAAGGCGGATACACGGTGATTGCCAACGACGGCATAGCCTATTCCATTGAAACGGCCAGGCCCCAGTACTATACCAGCCGCACCACCTCCGATTCCAGCTCCGTGCTCACCTCCACCGTCATGCGCCGCAGCATCCGTGAGTTCGGCACGCTGCTGCTGGATCTGGCGGACGGCATGCTCAGCGACCACATCACCACCGAAAAGACAGCCGACGGCACGCTCTGCACGCTTTCCTTCACAGAAGAAAACACCCCGGAGCTGGTCAACGCGCTGCTCTGCGTGGCTGCGCAGCTGACTGCCGGGGAGTATTTCGGCGTCAATTACAACCAGCCCGCCATCGTCTCCTCCGGCGTATCTGTGGAAATTGACAACTGGAACGAGCTGTTCGCCCGTCTGTATCGGGAGGAATACGGCGCTCCCATGCCTGATGATTTCTTTGATACCCTCTGGGGAACCGAAGGCTCGACCAATGAAGAGCCCTTTGCCCGCTATACCGCCATTTCCGATCGCATCTACCTGATGACGCAGGAATTAGTCAACCAGTATTCCAGCGGAATCTGCCTGATGCATGCGGATGGTTCGTATGATTACTTCTCGACCCGTGATGAATACATCATCGCCTGCGGCGAGCAGTACGCGCTCTATGTCGATGAAGCCGCAACCTTCCTGACCTGGTATCAGCAAAAGGCCGGACAGACGCTGAGCCTGAAGGAATACAACGCCATCCTGGCCAGCAATAACACAGAGCTTGTGGACGCCTTTGACGCCATGCGGCTGACCATGTATGAGTACTATCTGGCCATCGCGCAGCAAAACGATGGGTATTCTGCCATCTGCATCTATGCCGACGGCTCCTGGGCGCCCGTCCGCAGCATTGACGCCTATTATGAACAGCTTTATATGAGCTTTTCCGGCGCAACCGTGACAGATCAGATTCTGCAGAATATGTTTTCGCTGGATCTTACCGACACCAGCGTAACGGTTTCTCTGGATGATCAGGGGCGTATCACCGGCGCCAGCGGCGTCGTGCGCATGCTTGTGGGGGATGCGGGCGGCAATCAGTCTCCGCTGGAAATCTCCTTCTCCGCCAGCGCCTCCGCCTATGGCGAAAGCCATGTGGACGCGTTTGACCCCGCTGCATACGGCGTTGTCAGCCACGCTGAATATCTCGATCATTACAGCGATTACGCCTCCCTCGCCCAGGTGCAGACCGGCAGCGAAGAAGAGGACTATGCTCTCCCCGACACCATCACGTTCAACGGCATCAAGTATCAGGTTCTGCTGAAAAACGACAGCATCTGACCTCACGCGCCTTTCTGACAATAAAAAAGCAGAGCTGTCTGCTCTGCTCAGGGCGTCGGCTTTGTCAACGCCCCAAGAAGGGGTCTCCCCCCTTCTTTTTTTATTGCACAATACTCACATTGCTCAGAAACGTGCCTGCCCAGTAGAGCTTGCCATCCAGCGATTCCTGCTGTTCACCGGAAAAGAAGAAGCATATGCTGCGCACTGCCGGCAGCTCCGTGAGCGTATTGACCAGCGCATACGCCAGCAGCTTTTCCTGCGCGTCCGTGCAGCTGCGGATGGCCTCCTCCATGCCCGGCGACAGGTTTAAAAGCAGCGTTTGTTCGTCCAGCCCCACCCCCAGAAGGTCGGCATCGCCCAGTCCCTCCGGGAACACCGCCTGCACACTGCGCACGCTGTCGCAGCTTTGCGGCCCAGACAAAAGACATCCAATCAGATAGCGCGCCGAGCGCGTCTCATAATACGGAATGGGGCGCTGCACGGCGCACAGTCTGCCCTCGCCGTCAGAAAAATACAGCGTGCAGTTGGACAAAAGAAAGCGCGAAAAATCACTGCGGCGCATCATGCCGTTTGCAAAGCTGATCGTTTCGTTGGCGCCCTCATAGATACCGCCGGGCACCACAGCCGTCACAAGCTCCTCCCCCATATACACCGTCACGCCGCTCAGGCCGGGCACAAAGGTGGTGAGCGTATACGTCAGTGCCGAGAGCATCACCGAGCGCGGAATGCCCGCAGAAATCAGCGCGTCATTGAGCGACTGCTGAAAGCGCAGCACCGCGCGCTGTCCACCCGTGACCGGCACCTCCTGCACCTGCGGCGTCTCCAGCAGATACGCGCTCAAATCCACCATATCAGGCACATTCGTCAGGCTTTGCGCGCCCTGCGACAGCGCATCCAGCAGCGTTGATATCAGCCCGCTTTTTCTGCGGCCCGTAAAGCTGATCGTCCGCGTTTCCGCCAGAATGCCCTTGCCCGCATAGGCAGGAAAATACAGCGTGACCGGCAGGCTGAAGCGCCGGTCCGCCGCCGTGGAAGCCAGAGACTGCGCCTGCGTGGAAAGCGTATCCAGCGTATCCGTCAGATTCGCCGTGAAGCATCCCATGGGCACGTTCGCGCCCACATCCAGACCGGGCTGTACGGAACTGACCAGCACGTTGACATACTGAATATCCCCCCATTGGGTGACGGTATTGGCAATGGCCTGACAGACCGTATACAATTCGCTGTGCGACAGCGACAGCGCCGATGCCGCCAGATTCACCGTGGCGGTATCCCCCGAAATCTCTACCGGATTGACGCTGGACAATTGCAGATAGGCATTGTCCGTCAGCGCGCGGGCGCTGTCTGATCCGGCAAAGGCAAAAAGCCGCCTGAGCGCCATTTCCGCCGGATGCCGCGCGCAGGAAATCAGCACGCGCTCGGTCTGCGCAATCAGCCGCGTGCCGGTGATATCCGGCACATAGAAAAGAATGCTCTGCGCCGTTTCCTGATTGGTATCGCCCGTGGGAGCGGCATAGGTCACGCCTGCGGGCGGCAGGGTGGCCGATTCGCTGTTGTTCAGCGCATCAATTCCCGCCGTGCAGCCCGTAAGCGCCATGCCCGCTGCACAGGCCATCAGCGCCGCCAGCACGCGCTTTTTCAAGTCACCATATTTCACCGCGATAATCTCCTTATTCGCTCTCCGACTGCATCAAAGCATACACCGCGTCCGCCTCCGCCTTCCACACGCCGTTTTCGCGCGTCAGATGCAGCGGCCAGTTCTCCACGCTTTCTTCTGGGCCATCCAGCGCGCGCAGCGTCATGCTCACGCACACCACGGCACTCTGCCCGTCCAGCGATACCGTTCCGCTGGAAACGGTAGATTCAAGCAGCGCAGGCACGGCGGCAAAACGGGCGGACGCCGCATCCAGCCGCGTATCACTCGCCATGACAAAGTCATACAGCGCGCTCCAGCTGCGCGTCTTCCAGGCCTCCAGCAGCATGCGCGCCGAAGCATCGGGCGTGGGCAGATAGGTCTCTTCACGCGTCAGCGGCTCCGCGGCCCGCTCATCATCCAGCAGATAATAGCTGTTTTTCAGCCGCATGGATGCGCCCACATTGGATTCGGCGCGCACCAGCACCTGCACGCTGCGGCATTCGCCGCTTTCCGTGAGCGTTGCGCACAGCGCCGCCATGGCCAGCTTTCGCCGCAGCAGCGCCTCCGCATCGGACGGCGCGCCGCTTTCGTCCCCGTAGCGGTCATACAGCGCTTCATTGAAGGTGACAAACAATACGCCGTCCTGCAGCTGGGTGGACAGCACTTCGGTCTTGTCCGGAAACAGCGCCGTGCCGCCTGCCTCGCGCGGGCCTTCCAGCAATGCGCGCACCAGCGCCTTCTCGCGCGATTCATTGGGCAGCATGCTGATGACGCGTTCTTCCTGCCGCAGCATTCCCGTTTCCTCATAACGGAAATACAGCGTCTCCGTCAGGTAGCTGCTTGCGCTCTCATCGGGCACAGCAGAGATCTTTTCCTCCTCCGCCGGCGTCTGCTGTCTGAGCGCGGACGGCGGCAGCTGGCTCTGTCCGCAGCCGCACAGCGCCGTGCACAATGCCAGAAGCGCGCATAGAATAACCTTTTTCATGCGCTCTCCTTTCATTCTTTGGGCACAGGCTCAGCGCCAATACACCAGCCGCGCAGCTTGGTCACGGCGCGCTCCAGCGCATCGC
>CAMGDO010000067.1 GCA_946042585.1 uncultured Clostridia bacterium | reverse complement strand
AAAAGAACCTCCGCAGAATACATGCGGAGGTTTTTTGACTTTACCGATAATAGCGGTTGATGGATTTGACAGGCTTGCGACGGGCTTTTTTGCGGCTGCGGATGCCAAGCAGGCGGCGGATGGCGGTGATAATCCCGGCGATCATCGCAATCAACACCACCAGGAACATAAGTATCTCAACCGTGAAACGCGGGAAGGGATTGGAATCGCTCTCGGTGGCTGCGATGATTTCATCCAGAGAGGGGAAATCGAGCACGCGGCGGGCAATGCTGCGCGAGGCGACCAGCTCATATTCGATCGGTTCACCGGCATCCGGATAGAAGGTGAGACGGCCAATCAACTCGCCAGCCTGTATGGGCGCGACCAGTTCGCGGACATATTCGATGGACACAAGGTCGTTAAAGTTGGAAGCAAGATAATCAAGACGGCTGGCAAGGGTGACAATGGAATCATCCGCCGAGGTATCGAGCTTGTTCAGCAGCAGCTCAAGCTGTCCGCGACCGGAATCGTTCAGATCGTACCGGGCAATTTCAAGCACCTTGGGCGACATGGCATACAACTCGGATACGGTGGTGTGCACATACTGCGTAAAGCCGTATTCCATCAGCCGCTTTGTGTCTTCCCAGCAGGTTTTGTAGCTGTCGCTGTTCAATATCACAGACAGGAAGGTGACGCCGTCTTTTGTGGCGGTGCCCACGAAGCAGTTGCCAGCCTTGGAGGTGTAGCCGGTCTTAACACCGGTGGCATAGGGATAATAGGTGGAACTGGAGCTGTCAAGGAACTCGCTGATGCGGGATGTCAGTGAACGCTCGCGATAAATATTGCTCTTTGGCAGGGTAAATTTGTAGGTGCCGGCAATATCGCGGAAGGTCTCATCCTGCATGGCTTCGCGGGCGATGGTCGCCAGATCGCGCGCTGTGGTGTAATGATAATCATCATGCAGGCCGTTGGCATTCATGAAATGGGTATTTTTGCAGCCGAGAGACGCGGCATAATCATTCATGATGGCGACAAAGGCTTCCTGTGTGCCGGCGATGGTTTCGGCAATCAGATTGGCGCCTTCATTACCTGAGCGCACCATGGTTGCATAAAGCAGGTCTTTGAAATTGATGGTTTCACCGGCGGCAAGGGGAATGGTGGAGGAGTCAGCCTCAATCTGCAGACAGCTGGCTGAGGTGGTGACGGTCTGATCCATATCACCAAGCAATATCCCCAGATAAGTGGTGAGGATTTTTGTGGTTGAGGCAGGATACATGCGCATGTCGGCGTTCTTTTCGTATACGACCATTCCGCTGTTGAGCTCAATGAGAATGGCGGCGGAAGCCACAAGATCCGTATCATTCAGGTTTTCCGGATGCGCGCTGTCATAGTCGGGTGAGGTGGCCAGCGAAGGTATGCATGCAAAAAAGGACAGCAGCAGCGCTGTCAGCAGCATGCACATGATGCGCTTGGCCATCAGTAGGCGTCCTCCTTGGCAAATGAATACTGATATAGTTTAACACAACAGAAGAAAAAAGTACAGCCCCGGCATGCAGCCGGGGTGTAAAGATTGAAACGGAACTTTCTGTCAGGGGAGAATGACGGGCTTTTCGCGATAGATGCCGCCAAAGGGCATCTGAGCGCCCAGCGACCACAGATCATCCGCCCGCGCATCCAGCTGCATGGAAGGGGTAAGGGAAGCACCGGACAGGCTGCCATATAGCGCGAGATCGTTTTTCGCAGCCTTCCGCAGAAGATGTGAAGCGTTTTTGCGAAAGCCCAGCACATAGGCATACGATGGCAAATCAGGCAGCGTGCCTGCATCGGTGTGCAGCAGAACATGGGTGAGCAGGCGGTTGATGCGCGCATAGGGGTAACGCCTGCTTTTGATGGCATGCACCATGTCATCGCGCGTTGCGCAGGATGCAGCGAGCGGCAGTCGGTTTTCCAGCCCTTCGGACAGAGTGGGCAGGCAGGAAAAATCGCCGCCAGTGCGCAAAGCCCAGCGCAGAAGGGGCGTGAGTGCATCCGGAGTATGGATGTGTCCGTCAGAGACGGACTGCTTTAAAAGCTGATAGCTGCGATCTGGAACGCTGGAGTGCACTCTGTTCCATTCACCGCGCAGAACGGCGGCGCGAACGGCGGTGGCTGAGGGCAGCGCGGCGGCGGAATCCGGCAGGGTTTGGTCATGATATGCGCCGCGCCGGGAAACCGGATAAAAAGAAAGATGCGCATTCAGACGCAGATTCGCACGCGCATAGCAGATGGCCAGCGCGGTGTTTGGCTGCGCCAGCAGCGCCGCGTCCACATGAAGACAGCGGCTGAGCGCTTCGCCCTGCGCCTGCGGAAAGGCGCAACCAGATTGCAGTCCTTCCCTGAGCGCTTGCCGGAAGGCGGGCGTGGGTGCTTCCAGAAGGTGGGCTGCGTCATGCAGAAGCGCTTCGCTTCCGGGCTCCAGCCCAAAGCTTAACGCATCGACTACACCGGTTTTCCGGAATATTTCAACACTCCCCAGGGCAAAGCGTTCCGCATCGCAGACGGAGAAGGCGACAGGAAGCCCAAGCACCACGTCTGCGCCGGCATGCAGCGCCATATCGGCGCGCTGATGGGCGGACAAAAGCGCAGGCATTCCTCGCTGGGTAAACGCGCAGCTCATCACGCAGACAATATAATCTGCGCCGGACAAAGCGCGCGCCTGCTGCATTTGATAGAGGTGCCCGAGGTGAAATGGATCGTATTCAGCTATGATGCCGCACACCCGCATGCTCAGGAAAGGAGAGTGGCGGGGTATATGCCGGTGTCATGCAGCTTTTTCAGCGCTGCCTGAACGAAGGGCTTATCCTGCGGGTAGGTGATGCCAAACCAGGTGGCGGTGGTGGAAAGGACATGCACGCGCAGCGCGTTTTTTTTCATAAGATCATCCACCATCACGGGCAAGAGACATTCCGCCTTGATATTATCAGGAGCGGCATGCGATAGAAAATCAGAGAAATATGCGTTCATTGCATCGAAGATGGAAGGCAGATAACCCCAGAAATTCATGGATACCAGCGCCTCCGGATCCAGCACGACGCCATCGGCGCTGCTGGCGGTGTCGCGGATGGTGCCGTCGGCAAATGGCTGTATTTTGTAGGTTTCCGTGACCCTGGTCAGCAGGCCATCCTGATGAGAGCAGATACCGCGCGTGACGGTGCCGTTCTCGCTGACGGTATTTTTCAGGTAATAGCCAACCATGGCGGCTTCACCGTCCGAAAGCGCCTGCAGGCAGCGGTTCATGGAAACAAATGCGTCCACGCCATAATAATCGTCAGCATTCACCACGGCAAAAGGCTCCTGCACATATGGCTGCGCGCACAGCACGGCATGTACGGTGCCAAATGGCTTGACGCGCCCCTGCGGTACGGTATAGCCGGAAGGCAAACTGCTGAAATCCTGCAGCGCATAGAATACCGATACGGCTTCGCCATCCGGCGTTTTGCAGCTTTTCACCAGCTCGCCGCACAACGCTTCGATCAGCGGCTGCATCTCCGGCTTGATCACAAATACAAACTTGGAAAAGCCCGCGCGAACGGCGTCAAAGATGGAATACTCCATCAGCATTTCATGATTGGGCCCGATGCCCTCGGTCTGCTTGTTTCCGCCGTAGCGGCTGCCCAGCCCCGCAGCCATGATGACCAGCGTGGTTTTCATTGGAATAACCTCCAAACGATCTTCCTTGTTTTACAGTATACTACATTCCTGCGTTCTTGTCATGGAAAAACACATTATTTTTACATTATAGTTTCCTGCGATGGCTGAAACGGCTATTTCATGTCGAAATCGGGAATATATGCAGTCTGCGCTGCTTCCTTTTCCTGAATCAGCGCGTTGAGCTGAAGATTCGACGCGTATTCCACCACGCGATCATATTCCGCATCAGTTACCCGGCGATCCAGCCCTTTCACTTTGCAGGCGGCAATCGGGGTATACTGACGCATGATACTGACAGGCGTTTCTTTGGGAACGTGCTGCGAAATCCAATCCAGCACCTTCAGGCTGTCGCCCGTGCAGCCGGGCAGCATCAGATGACGGATCACCACGCCGCGAAGCATCATCCCGCTCGCGTCATAGACGGGCTCTCCCGTCTGGCGGAGCATTTCCAGAATGGCATCAGCAGCGTAATCAAAATAATCCGGTGCGTTGCACAGCACCTTGCCAAGGCGCGGCGATACATGCTTTAGATCCGGAAGATATATATCCACATGCCCTTCCAACATCCGAAGGGTTTCCACGCGCTCATAGCCGCCCGTGTTCCATATAACAGGTACGCCCGGCTTATGGAGCCTGAGCGCACGGAGAATCGCAGGCACAAAATGTGTGCCCGTTACGAAAGAAATATTGTGAACCCCTGTCTGCTCAAGGCGGGCAATCAGCCGGGAAAGCTCCTCGTCTGTCACATCTTTTCCGCGCAGGGCATGACTGATTTCGTGATTCTGGCAATAGGCACAGCCAAGCGAGCAGCCGCTGAAAAAGATGGTGCCGCTTCCGCGGCTTCCGGAGATGCACGGCTCCTCCCACATGTGCGGCGCCACGCGCGCCACGCGCGCTGTTTCGCTCATCTGGCATACGCCCAGCCCCATGCTGGCGTTGCGCTCGGCTCCGCAAAGCCGCGGGCACAAACTGCATATCACGTTGACCTCGTCCTTTCATTTTTCCAGTTGCGCCAATCATGGAATCGTGCTATAATAATCGGCGCTGGGCAGATAAGCGACTGCTTTTTCGGCAGAAAAGGAACATTTTCTGCACCTTGCAGAATGACTGGCGGAATCATTGCATCTTTATGATTATATTCATGGAGAAGCTGCAATGCAAGACGGTTTTTCATTTTTTGAGCAGAAAGCGCCAAAGTTCTTTGGTGTCTGAACGCTTGCCCATTCTGCACCCGTAGCTCAGCAGGATAGAGCGACCGCCTCCTAAGCGGATGCTCTATACCCGCCAATGGCACCACTTTTTCCAAAATTTCATATCTGCGTCAGTAGCTCAGCTGGATAGAGCGCGCCCCTCCTAAGGGTGAGGCCGGGGGTTCGAATCCCTTCTGGCGCACCAAAAACACTGTAATTCCAAGGAATTGCGGTGTTTTTCTTTTTGAAAAGTTCAGGCCAAAGCAGAATAAGGTGTATCTCATTTTGCGGCATCGCTGCCTTTGGCACATCCAAATTGATTGCAATGGTTTTCGCACCGTTCTGGGGTTTGGCACCGTCTTGGCACCACCCCTTATCGCCCCGCCTGTGCCAAGATAAGCGATGTCAGGTTCGATAAGAGTTCCGGGGACTGCTGAAGCTGAGATAAAAGAGTTTGTGCATCCAGCAGCGGCTGCGTTTTTTCTTCCTGCGGAGCATGAACACTACGCAGATCGGGGTTCGCATAAAATGCGGATTCAAACTTCTGCGCGTTGACCTTACGATCCTCATCCAGAATATGCGCATAGATTTTTGTAATCATGTCCACCTGGGAGTGACCGGTGTCACCCTGCGTCGCTTTCAGATCACCGTGATTCAGCTTCAGCTTGTAGGTCGTGCTGCTGTGCCGGAGGGAATGGAAAACAACATTGGGAAGATTGGCCTCTTTCTTGAGCCGCCTGAAGGCGTTATTGATAACCGTTTCCTCACAAGGGCGACCATTGGGCAAGGCAATGACAAGGCCATAATCCAGATACTCATCGCCAAGAAACGCCTTCTGCTTGTCCTGTGAAGCCTTCCATTCCCGGAGAATATAAGCAACCGTTTTGGGCATCCACACTTTGCGAACACTGCTTTCCGTTTTCGGCGTTTTCAGAACGATGACCGTGCTGGCATTCTCCAGATACATGGTTCTGGGGAAAACCTTAATGATTTCCTCCGTTCCCAGCACATTCAGCGTATCTTCACGGACACGCCAAAGGACTTTCTCCACGCACAGGTGGGCGTCATCTCGCGCTATATCAGCACTGTCTCTTATACACATCTC
>CAMGDO010000066.1 GCA_946042585.1 uncultured Clostridia bacterium | reverse complement strand
GTTTTCGTCGCTGAGCTGCGCCCAGGTCGCCAGCAGGCTGCGCATCGCCGGGCTATCGTTCACCGATTCGATCATCCGGGCGGTTTCGTCCGGCTGATTTGCTCTGTCGAACATTTCGCCTTCGCCGGTTTCGAGCCAATTCAGGTTCACTTTATACACTTCGCATAAGTGATTCAAAAACAACTTTGTGGGTTGTGTTACTCCGTATTCGATGTTTTTGATTACGGATCGGCTTACACCGATTCCTTCCCCGAATTCAGTCTGCGTTTTCCCCAATGCATCTCGCATTTGTTTAAATCTGTCCGAAATCAATTGTATCACCTCCTACCAATAGTATATATCCGAATAAAAGTCTTGTCAACCCATTTCCAGAAAATAAAAATTGAAAATTGCCCATAAATGGCTTGACAAGACTTCTTCCAGAGTATATAATGGGTTTGTAAGACAAATTAATGGCTTTGCAAGACACACAAGGAGGTGAGATCATGAGCAGTAAGGAGCTTTGCAAGATGCTGGAGAAGCTGCCCGAGGCGAACAAGGAACAGCTGAGGCTGGTAGCGACGGGCATGCTGCTGGCGCAGAATAGCCAGCAGGGCGATGGCGACAACCAGAGCGCATAAAAATCCCGCCCGGGATTCGGGCGGTGGGACGCTCCGCCGCCGGACAGCGGACATGCCGGGGCGGCATAGACTGCCACAAAGGAGGCGGGATTATGGCGATTGTAGCCAGCGGCATTGCGCCGACGGGCGCGCGATATCGGGTGTTTGACGACGCATACGCCAACATATCGCCCGAGGAGATGCAGCGGCGCAGAGACCGCATCAACCGCGTTGTATACGAAATCATGATGGACTACGCGGAGAGGGAAGCCGCGAAAAAGGACGCCGCCCGGGGCGGCACGACAGCGGACCAGGGAACAGATTAGACGCAAATCAGGGAGGGACGACCGATGAACAGAACCGCATGCATGGCGGTGACCGTTCACGCAGAGGGCGTGAGCGAGGCGATCTACAACGGCCAGCGCGACCGCGTTGTGGAGGCCGTGAGGGCGGAGGCCGAGCGGGAGACGCAGGCCGTGCGGGAGGAGATGCGGCGGCAGCGCGCGGAGCTGGAGGCCAGGGTCAAGGCGGAGGCCGACCGCGCCGCGCTGCGGGAATGGCGGCTGAGCCGGGAGCTGGCGCTGAAGCTGGATCGTGCGATGCCGGCGCGGCGGCGCGGGCCCGTGCGCCGGGCGCTGCGTGCGATTGAGAACGGATGGGCAATGGCATGGGCCATCTGCCACTGCTGGGCGGAGATCGGCGAGCGGCTGGGGCTCTGGGTGATCGAGAGAGACGGCCGGGAGACGGGCTGATACGGCGCGATGGCGAGGCCAAGCATCACGCCGAAACGCAAGGCAGCGGCGAGGCAAAGCGATGCGTTGTACCGCAAGGCAAGGCGAACCTACGCACCGCGCTGCAATGGCAAGGCAAGGCGAACCTATGCACCGAGCTGCAATGGCAAGGCGGCGCGGAGCAAGGAGAAGCGAAGGCGCTGAAAAGCGTGGCGATGCACCGGCACGGCAAGGAATGGCAACGCAAAGGCATAGAAAAGCATCGCGATGCGATGGCTGGGCACGGCAAGGTAATGCGACGCGAAGGCAAAGAAAAGCCCTGCGATGCATGGCAAGGCACAGCAAGGCAAATGCGATGCAAAGGCATCGTCCGGCTACGCCCTGCGCGGCACGGCAAAGGCAACGCGTAGCATATCACTGCGTGGCAAAGGCTGGGCATTGATTCGCTCTGCTGTGCTTAGCAGGGCGCAGCAACGCAAAGGCACTGTTTAGCTCAGCCAAGCAACAGCCCTGTGCCGCATTGTAGCGCGAAGCGATGCAACAGCAATGCACGACAAAGCAGGTCCAGGCAATGGCCAAGCGAAGCGCGGCAATGCGCGGCAAGGCGACGGCGCAGTTTAGCAGCGCACTGCGCGGCAAGGCGACGGCAAGGCAACGCCATGCATCGCGTTGCTTGGCACAGCGACAGCAACAGCAAAGGACGCACATGAGCACAACGACCGGCGCGGCTTCGGCCGCGGACATGAGGGAGGAACACAGATGAACATCACGGAGAGAACCTATCGACTGACGGGCATCAGCCCGCTGCTGGGAAGCCAGCCCGCGGACAAGGAGATCCGCAAGAACTACATTGCAGCCAAGCACCCCAATGCGGACGCGGAAAACGCGCTGCTGCCCGATGAGGATCTGGGCGGCGTGACGGTATTCCTGCGCGACGGCGAAAGCGTGTGCCTGATGGGCTACGTGGTCAACGGCTATCTGAAGGAAGCGATCGCGTCCATGGGGCTTGAGAACGGCGTGAAGATGCCCGCCTCCAAGGTGGACAAGTACGTTTTCAACTTCAGCGTTTCCGGGCAGAACAGCGACGGGCTGGAGACGCTGAAGCTGCACCGGGACGGCGAACCGATTTCCGCGCCGGATCGCGTGCTGGAGCGCCCGCTGCGCGGCATGACGATGCAGGGCCCGCGCATTGCGCTCGCCAGCAGCGAGATGATTGCGCTGCCATGGTCGATCGACGTGAAGATCACGCTGCTGGAAAACGCCGCCACGAAGGCGAGCAAGGCGCTGACCTGGGACGTGATCGAGGATGCGCTGGGCTATGGCCGCCTGCGCGGGATCGGGCAGTGGCGCAACGCCGGATACGGCAGATTTACCTTCGAAAGGACGGATGATGCATGAACACCCGCAGAAAGCTGGCGGTGATGGACGCCGCAGAGGAAAGGAACATCGGCAGGATCCGCGCGTTTGTGGACGCGAGCGCGGCGAAGGCGCCCGGGGTGGACCGCCGGGCATGGATGCTGGAGCACGCGCGCCAGCGCATGGAGGAGTTGCAGCGGCACGGCTGCGAATGGAAGCGCCCGGACATTCTGGAGCGCTACGAGCTGGAAATCATGGATCTGGAGGCGAAGGTATGGGCGATCTGATCATCGGGGCCGGGTGCATCGGGATTGGTCTCGCCGGGCTGATCGGCGTGCACGTCATGCGGGCCAAGGATTGCCATGCAGTAGAGCCTGCGGACGATTCCGTTATCACGGCGCTGCGCGCGGAGCTCACCCGCTGCGCCGGGGCGATGATGCACTGCGCACGGCGCGGCGACCGCCGGGGCATGCGGCATGCGCACCGGGCGATGAAGCCCATTCTGCGCGAGCTGGAGACGGCGGAGCGCAGCCGCCGCGGCGGGAAAAGCGGGGACTGATCCGGCGATGCCGATCAAGAGAGAAAAATGAAAGCTCCCGACGGGAGAACGGCCCGGCGGGAGCATGAGAGAGGTGGATGGTTTGGGAAAACCTTCACCCTTATTATACCACAGGACGGGAGGAAATGCAAGTGGACAAGGAAAAGACCGTACGGATCACGATGCGCGCGGACGACGTGGAGACGCTGATCTCCGAGCTGATCGGCGCGCTGCGGGTCAGCCGCTTCAATGAGGAATCCATGCGCAGACAGCTGGTGAAAGCCATGGATGGCAACCCCAGGTTCTGCGCTTGCAGTCTGGACGACATGCTGAGCGATCTGATGGAGGATGACGGCAAATGAGCGGCGAGAACATGCGCATCTACAGCGCGGTGGAGCGCACGCCGGATACGGCGAAGAAGCCCATTCTGGGCGGGCGCATGAAGGGCATGACGGACATCAACCCGATGTACAGGATCAAGACGCTCACGGAGCGCTTCGGGCCCTGCGGCGTGGGATGGTACACGGATATCCTCGACAGGCGCACGGTGGAATGCCCGTCGGGAGAGATCATGTGCTTCATGGACATCAACCTGTACTATCGCGAGGATCCCGCCGGGGAATGGAGCGAGCCGGTGTTCGGCACCGGCGGAAACGCGCTGGTCGCCCGGGAAAAGAGCGGGCTGTACGCCAACGACGAGGGCTGGAAGATGGCCTACACGGACGCGCTGAGCGTGGCCTGCAAGGCGCTGGGCGTCTGCGCGGACGTGTACTACGAGAAGGACTATGGGAAGTACACAGCGCCGGAACGACAGCAGGGCGGCAATGCACAGCCGCAGGGCGGGCGCAAGGGCCCGGAACCCGCGCAGCAGGGCAGCGGGCAGGCCGCCAGCGCCGGCGCGCGGCAGGGCAGCGCACAGCAGGCACAGAACCGGCAGGGCGCGCAGACGGGGAATACGCCGCAGCAGGGCGCACAGCAAGCGAAGGCCGCGCCGGTGATGGCCACGGTGCAGCAGATTCAATTCGTCAGGGACTTCGCCAGCGACAGCCTGTACCAGAGCGCCATGGAGAGCTTTGGCGCGGAGCTGGAGCGGATGACCTACAGCCAGGGTCAGAAGATGATTGCCCGGATCAATGAGGAGGCTCGAAAGAATGAGAATGTATGAGCTGACGGAGCAGTATGCGGCGATTCTGGACATGCTGGACAGCTGCGCGCCCGAGGATGAGCCCGCACTGCTGGAGGAGCTGACCGGGCTGAACGACAGCATCGCCGACAAGGCGGAGGCCTATGCCCGGATCATGAAGAACACCGAAGCGCACATTTCTGCGATCAAGGCGGAAAACGCGCGGCTTTCGGCCATGAAAAGCCGCCTTGAAAAGCGCGTGGAGCGCATGCGCGAGCGGCTGAAGGAGTGCATGAAAATCGCAGGCGCCAGCAGCATTGGCACGAGCATTGGCAAGTGGACGCTGCGCAGCAATCCGCCGAGTGTGGTGGTGCTGAACGCGGACGAGGTGCCGGAGGAATACCGGATTCCGCAGCCCTTTGCGGTGGACAAGAAGGCCATCAAGGCGGTCTATGGCGAGACCGGCGAGATTCCGCCCGGATGCGACATCGTTCGCACGGAGGGCGTGCAGTTCCGATGAAGGCGCGGCTGACGGACCTGTCCATCGGCATGGACGGGAAGCAGAGGATCACGCTGGTGCTGTGCGGCGATTTCCGAGAACAGTACGACGCGCTGAAGGAGCACGACCTGAGCGTGGAGATCAAGCGGTTTCGCCGCCGGCGCAGCCTGGACGCGAACGCATACGCCTGGGTGCTGATCGACAAGCTGGCGCAGGCGACGGGCGTGCGCAAGGATGAAGTCTACCGCGAGGCCATCCGGAACATCGGCGGCGCATCCGACACGGTGTGCGTGCCCACGAAGGCCGTTGCGAAGCTGCGCGAAAGCTGGCGGCGCAACGGCATGGGCTGGCAGACGGAGATCCTGCCCAGCAAGCTGGAAGGGTGCACGAACGTGGTGCTCTACTACGGATCCTCCGTATACGACACAAAGCAGATGTCCGACCTGATCAACCTGCTGGTGCAGGACTGCAGAGAGCTGGGCATCGAGACGCTGCCGCCCCGGGAACTGGAGGCCCTGGAAGCACAATGGAGGTGAATGCATGATGACCTGTGACTATAGCTACGCGCCGGACTGCAGTGAATGCGATCTGCCGGTGTGCAGGCGCGATATCTATCACAGCCCCAACGACTACGACGACCCATATGACGACGCGGACGAGGATGATGAATACCGATGTACATCCAATCGAAGCCGGTGATGCAGTTTGCGGCGCGGCTGGGGCTGAGCCGCTATCCCGAGGCCGTGGGGCTGATCGCGATGCTGGAGGAGCTGGACGCGGAGGGGCTGCTGAACGGCATGCCGGACGGGCTGCTGTTCGCGGCGCTGGGCGGAAAGCCCAAGGGCATTTCCCGGGCGGCGCTGGACGGCGCTTATGCGGAATACCGCGGCGGCATCCGGCGCGAATGGGAGCGCGCGCGCAAGCAGCGCCGGCGCGATTCCGCGCGGGGCGATGCGGATTCCGGGACAGCGGATGGGACATATGATGGGACATTTGGCGGGACAGAAAGTGGGACAAACGGTGGGACATTTGGTGGGACATTGGGTGGGACATTTGGTGGGACAAGCACACCCTCTCCCCTTCCCCTCTCCCCTGGGTCCCCTTCTTCCCCCCTTCCCCCCGCACCCCCTATCCCCCCTATATCCCCCCGT
>CAMGDO010000065.1 GCA_946042585.1 uncultured Clostridia bacterium | reverse complement strand
AGCCTTCGTCGGCAGCGTCAGATGTGTATAAGAGACAGACCATTGGCAGCCCCTGTGCCGACATTCGGGCAGGGAAGCCCCATAAAGCTCAGCGTGGCGCCATCCGTACCGCCGCGAATGGGCACGCATCTGGGCTCCACTCCATTGGCAGCCAACGCTTTTTTTGCGCGTTCCACAATATCCATACGATGCTCAAGCACTTCGCGCATGTTGCGATAGGCATCGCGCAGGGCCACCTCCACCGTGCCTTCTCCATACCGCGCATTCAGGAAATCCGCCGTGCGCCGTATAAATGCCTTCCGTTCTTCCAGCTTCAAGCGGTCGTGATCACGCAGAATATATACGGCGAAGGCGTTTTCTTCGTCGCCGCGAACCATCGTCAGATGATAGAAGCCTTCGTAGCCCTCGGTATATTCAGGTTTTTCGGCTTCCGGCAGCATGGCATTGAATTCCATAACGATCCGTGCCGCATTCTTCATTTTATTCTTGGCGCGTCCGGGATGGATATTGCGTCCATGAACCGTCACTTTGCAGGATGCGGCATTGAAATTCTCGTATTCGATTTCATCAATCGCGCCGCCATCCACCGTATAGGCAAAGTCTGCGCCAAAGCCCGGCACATCAAACAGATTGGGACCGCGGCCGATCTCCTCATCCGGCGTAAAGCCAATGCAGATTTTGCCATGCCGGATGCTGTCTTCCTGCAAAATCCGCTCGCATGCCGTCATGATTTCCGCCACGCCTGCCTTGTCATCCGCGCCAAGCACCGTTGTGCCATCCGTGACGATCAGGCGCTTTCCCACCTTCTGCGCCAGCTCCGGAAACACGTCCATGCTCAGCTTGATATCCTTTTCAGCATTCAGGCAGATGTCTCCGCCCTCATACTGAACAACGCGCGGATTAAAGCTGCGCCCCGGCACAGCGTCAATTGTATCCATATGCGCGATCAGGCCGATCGACGGCTGATCCTCACAATTCGCCGGAATCTCGCCATATACATAACCATGCTCATCCGCGCGCGCATTGGTTACGCCCATATCCTTCAATTCCTGTGCCAACAGGCGGGCAAGCACCATCTGTCCCTCAGAGGAGGGGCTTTGTTTGTTCGCCTCATTGCTCGTTGTATCCATCTTCACATAACGCAAAAACCGTTCATGAACCGCTTCCATGTATATCCCTCCGTTATTCATTCTTCACAAACAGCATCACATTTTCTATGCCTGCTGTCTGAGAAAACATATCAACCGGCTGACAGACAGCCGCATGATAGCCTCTTTCGCATAGAATCCTTGCATCCCGCGCCTGTGTGGCAGGATTGCAGCTGACATACACCACGCGCTGCGGCCCAGCCTGTACGACCGCCGAAAGAACGGCTTCGTCCGCCCCTTTTCTTGGCGGATCCAGAACGATCACATCGGGGCGCATGCCCTGCTCAACCAGTTCCGGCAGCACGTTTTCGGCAGCTCCGCAGAGAAACGTCGCATTCTCAACCCCATTCATCTGCGCATTGTTCTTTGCGTCACGAATAGCATCCGGTACCACTTCGATTCCCGTCACCCATTTTGCCCGCCGCGCCAGCATCAGCGATATCGTGCCGGCTCCGCAATACACATCTGCCACGTGCTCAGAACCCTGCAAGGCGGCAAATTCGAGCGCCGTCTGATAAAGCTTTTCCGTCTGCTCAGGATTAACCTGAAAGAACGACAGCGGCGACAATAGAAAAGCATTGCCGCACAGCGTATCACACAGCCGCTCTTCGCCCCAAAGCACCTGATAAGTGCTGCCTATAATGACATTTCCTCGCTGGCAGTTGGGCGAAATGCAAACAGATATGAGCCCTGGCACTTCCTTTTGCAGCTGGGAAATCAGTTTATCGGCATGCGGCAGCTTATGGCCGTTAATGACCAGCACCACCATCACGCTGCCCGAACGGCTGATGCGCATCATCACATGCCGCACAAGGCCCCGATGGGTTGCTTCCTGATAAGGCGCAATGCCGTTTTCATTCATCCAGCGGCGAACAACAGCGCAAACCGTATCCGCAGGCTTGCGCGCCAGCATGCACGAACGCACATCAATCACACAATGGCTGCGCTGTGCATAGTAGCCCATCTGCACCTGCCCCGCCTCGCCCGCCACCGGCATGGCAATTTTGTTGCGGTATTTCCATGGGTTCTGCATGCCCAGCACTTCGCGCACAGGAACACTCATGCCGCCAATATGCCGCATACAGTTTTCGACCTGCCCGCGCTTAAAGCGCAGCTGCGCCTCATAGCTCATATGCTGGCAGACACAGCCGCCGCAGCGCTTTTCATAAGGACAGGCGGGCAGAACGCGGTCAGGTGAAGACGTGAGTACCTGCACCAGATGTGCAAAGGCGTGTCGTTTTTCAACCTTCGTGATCTGCGCAAGAATTCTCTCCCCAGGCAGCGCCCTGTTGACAAACACGGCCATCCCCTCATGATGGCAAACACCCTCGCCCTGCGCGCCAAACGATTCCACCGTCATTTCAAGGCGCATATTTTTGGTCAGACTCAATCTGATTTCTCCATTTCTGTCCCAGGCTGTCAAAAAAGCGGCACGATGCCGCTTGAAGCTTAGTCGGTTGTGGGAGTCTCGGTCATGCTGTCCACCGGCAAATCAGACTCCATGAACGGATCATTATCATCCAGCGCATGCAGCGCGTGCATCAAATCGTCCGCTTCCGTGCGCTGACGGCGTTTGCGCAGGTTTTCATGTGCTGCGTCGGCATACACATGAATGTTCAGCGCTTTGCGCTCAAATGTGATTTCCGCGCGCTCGCGCGGCTTTGTCAGCGCCAGTCCCTCGGTAAACTTTGTTCTGCATTTTCCTGCAAACTCCGCCGCAATTTCGCTGCGTCCCTGACAGTGCATGGGAATGAACACATGCGGTTTGCAGGTCATGATAAAGTGATTCGCACCTGCTTCAAACATGCCGCCCATTCGCGGATCAAGCGGGAACATGCATACATCCATGGGCAGACCTATCAGCGGTTCCACGGCGGCATAATAGCGTTCTTCTGCCAGTGTAATATTTCGCAGCGAGTTCTCCTCCCGCCAGTGCCACAGGTTCAGATCGCCTGCGTGGAAAATGCGGACGCCTCCGATTTCCACATAGAACGAAATGCCCTTATCCGTTGAATCATATGCCGTTACCGTCACATCGCCATATGTGCGCTTATCGCCCAGCTGCATCCGATCCACATGCTCATCTGTTTTGATCCCGCTGTCCAGAATATAGTGCACGTTATTCAGATGCTTGAAATCAAAGATGACTGTATCAAAATGATCCGGATGATCATGCGATACAAAGAACAGCACATCTTCATAGCCCGCCAGATCCTTTTCCTGCAGATACATTTCCTGCGGAAAGCTTCCGTCTTCCCCGCGCCAGTAGTCAAATACCATCAGTGTGTTAGCCACTTGCACAGAAAAACCTGAATGATGAAAATACGTTACCGTCACTTGGCGAGCCATAGCTCTCTCCTTTTTCCTGCGTATACAGTATGTACGTTTATGCGTCCGTTATGTTTAATGCGCGCAGCGCAGATCAATCAGCGGCGCGGACGGGTGTAGCGTCGATTGGTGTTTCTGGCCTTCATCGCTTCATCGATGCCGCGCTTGGCGACCATCCAGCCCATCAGACCCAGGCCGGATTTGCCATTTTTCGCCCTTCTGCGCACAATCCACATCAGCACGATCACGATAAAGATCATTTTGCCTACGCTGAAGCCTTCATCGTCCTCTTCGTAGTAATACTCATATTCCGTCGTACTGTTTTCGCTATAAGAGGACTCATCCACATTTTCGGCAAAGAATCCGCTCCACCATTGTCCGCTCCAGTTGTCAAAGATTGTGTTTTTCTCCTCATCCGCTGCAGCCTGCTTTTCCGTTCCAAACAGGCCGCTGGTGCGCAGGGACACATTCTTAGCGCGCGCGACCTGCTCCGCCATAGCCAGGAAAAACTGCCCGACAGCGCCGTCGTAATCCCGTTCTTCCAGATAAGCGCTCCGCAGCTTTCCGGACAACAGCGTATTGACCTGCTCAAGCGAAACCGCCTTAAGCACCCGCTCACCCGCCGTCACGGCATAGCGTTCTTCGCCAATGACCAGCAACAGCAGCACCAGATCACCGTTGTCCGGGTATTCGCTGTGAAGCCTGTCGCAGTAAGCCTGCGCATCCGCGCCGCCCAGAAAATGGCGTGTGACCACAGCGAACCTTACATCCATGTCTTCCGCTTTTTCATTCAGCGCTTTGATATCCGCCTCAAGCGAATCTGACAAGACAGAAGCATCGTCGTATACAACGCGCTGCGAATTGATGGATGACAAGGCAAGCGCAGGAACGGCCGCCAGCGCAAATACAAGCGCGAGTATGTATGCAACTGCGCGTTTTTTCATGTTGGCTTCCTTCCTTTACTCCTCGGTAAACAGCGCTGCCTGTTTCACGCCAGTCAGGCGTGCCAGCAGACCGCTGAAGCTGTTCATGCGATCATTGTAATGCTGCGCTGCCGCGTTATAGTTCTGCGCAGCGGTACCATACAGGCACTGTTCCACGGCCTGCGGAAGCATCTGGGATACATACATGAAATCCCGGCTGTCGCTTTGCACCTCCGGGCGCGCCGACAGCGCGCTCAGCAGGGCTTTGGCGTCAGACGAAAACTGTTCCATGGAGATCATGCGCAGGTTCTCTTTCCCCTTTTCCATGGAGGTAAGATCCTGCTGCATGGCAGCATACAGCGCGTCATCCCTTGACATGTAGCGTCCGGCAACCGTCAGCAGATTATACGCTGTCTCTATCCGCGCCTGTACGGTTTCCATCAGCTCACTGCGCGCGGTATCCACAGGCGTTTTTTCTTTTGTCCAGCCTTTATTGGCGCCCATCAGCAGCGCACAGCACAGCATCACTACCATGATGGCGCAGGCAATGGCAGGATGCAATCCCTTTTTCTCCTGCATGCGGCTTCTCCTTCCGCGTTATTCCAGCATCTTTTTCTTCAGTTCAGTTTCCATTTCCTGCAGACGCTTTTCAGCTTCACGGCGCTGCTGGCGTCCTTCGGTCTGAATCCGCTGAACCTCGGTAATGGTGTCGATCAGATCCTGATTGGTCTTGACCAGCGTTTCCATATCGATAATTCCGCGTTCAGCCTCCCTGGCCGTTTCCAGCGTACCCATCTTGAGCGTTTCAGCGTTTTTGCGCAGCAGTTCATTGGTCGCATCCGTCACAGCGCGCTGCGCCTGCATCGCCTGCTGCGAATGATGCAGCCCGACCGCCAGCACCATCTGATTCTTCCACAGGGGCAAGGTGTTTACCAGCGTTGACTGAATGCGCTCGACCAGCAGTGCATTGTTATTCTGCAGCATGCGAATCTGCGGCGCCATCTGCAGCGCCACCTGGCGCGTCAGCTTCAAATCGTGCAGCTTCTTTTCAAAGCGGTCGCACTGATCGGACAAATCGCTGGCCGCCTGGGCATCCATCGCATCGCCGGTTTCCTTCGCCTTGGCCCGCAGCGCTTCCAGCTCGCCAGCGCGAATCTCCGCCAGGCGCGTTTCGCCCGCCATGATATACATGCTCAGCTCGCGGAAATAGGCAAGGTTCATTTCATACAGGCGGTTGAACATCGCCACATCCTTGAGAAGCTGCACCTGATGCTGCTCAAGGGAAGCCGCAATGCCTTCAACATTCGCAGACACCGCCTCATAGCGGGACTTCACCGCTTCCAGCTGCTGCTTGGCGCTGAAAAACAGTCCGCGCAGCCCCTTGGGCTTCTGCGTGGCACCTTCAAAGCCTTTGAGCTCCGTAATCAGCTTGGTCAGGATATCGCCGACTTCGCCGGAATCCGCATTTTTGACGGAATTGAGAATCGTATCGGCAAAAGCGGATACCTTTTTCTGCGCATCAGCGCCATACAGCATCACATGATCCGGATTGCTCACATCAATCGTTCCGGCAAAGCGCTTGATTTCCTCGCGCTCTTCTTCAGTAAAGGTGTCATCCAGCGT
>CAMGDO010000064.1 GCA_946042585.1 uncultured Clostridia bacterium | reverse complement strand
TGATGGACGAACCGCTGTCCAACCTGGACGCCAAGCTGCGCGTGCAGATGCGTACCGAAATCACCAAGCTCCATCAGAAGCTGCAGACGACCTTCATCTATGTTACCCATGACCAGACCGAGGCCATGACCATGGGCTCCCGCATCGTCATCATGAAGGACGGCTTCATCCAGCAGGTGGATACTCCCCAGAACAACTATGACTACCCCGTCAACAAGTTTGTTGCCGGCTTCATCGGTTCTCCTCAGATGAACTTCTTCGATGTCAAGCTGGAGAAGGCTGACGGCAAGGTGTACGCCGTGTTTGGCGACAACCGCATCGTTGTGCCCGCCGAAAAGCTCGCCAAGTTCAAGGATGAGAGCTACATCGGCAAGGAAGTCATCATGGGCATCCGTCCCGAAAATATCGACGACTCCGCCGAGTATGTGGCCGCCCATGCCGACAGCGCCATCGATGTGCATGTGGAAGTGACCGAGCTGATGGGCTCTGAGACCTATCTGTACTTCTCCACCTCCGGCAAGGACGAGAACGTCATCGCCCGTGTTGACCCGCGCACCACGACCCGCACCGGCGACACGATCAAGGTGGCGCTGGATACCGCCCGCCTGCACTTCTTCGACAAGGAAACCGAAGAAACGCTGCTCAACCGCTGAGAATAGAAAATTGTCGCCGCGTCCGAACAGGGCGCGGCGATTTTTTTGCGTGCAGATGCAGCAATCAGAAAAAATGGTGACAATTATTACATATTATGCATTTTTCATGCGCGGGAATTTAACAGGTTATCCCCACTGACAGGATAAACCGGTGGACAAGCCCGGTGGATAACTGAGCACCCAAATGGTGGATAAAATCGGCTTTCCACAGCTTTTTTCCACACCGAAAAATAAAAACTGAGAAAAATCGGGGTTTTTCAGAGAAAAATCGGTGGATAACTCTGTGGATAATGTGGATATCTCCCCGGACGCGGTGGATATGCAGCTTTCATGCACTGCATACTGCATATATGGGAATAAACGCCCGGAAACACGGTGAATATACTGCATAAACAGTATAAATATTTATATAGATGCATAAACCCGCCATCCGCCGCATATCATGCCGGGAAGAAGGTGGGGATAAGTATGGGGAAAAAAGGTGTATTGTGCATCGGGGCGCTGCTTGTAACAATTCTGACGCTGTGGATCATGAGTTCGCGGCAGTCTGTAACAGATAACGCGGCGCTGATAACGCCCACAGAGACGCCGTCCGGCGCGCTTGAGGGCTGGGTGATCTGCGTGGATGCCGGGCACGGCGGCTATGACGGCGGCGCGCAGGCGCGGGATTCGGGCGTGTGGGAAAAGGAAATAAACCTGGATGTGGCGCTGCGCACGGCGCAGGCGCTGCGCAGCGAGGGCGCGCAGACCGTGCTCACGCGCACGGAGGACGTGGAGCTGGCGGAGGCGGGCAAATTGCGCAAGCGGCGTGATCTGCAGGCGCGGGTGGATGCGGCGGCGTCAGCGGATGTGTTTTTGTCCATCCATATGAATGAATACCGCGCGCGGACGGAGAGCGGGCCGCAGGTATTCTATCGCGCGGGGCAGGAGGACAGCCGCCTGCTGGCGGGCGCGCTGCAGGCGGCGATGATTGCCCGGCTGCAGCCGCGACGGGAGCGCGAGGCGCATACGGGCGAATACTATCTTCTGGAGCATCTGTCCATCCCGGCGGTGCTGGTGGAATGCGGCTTTCTGTCAAACGCGGAGGAGGAGAGCAAGCTGCTGGATGCCGCCTATCGGGAGCAGGTGGCGCAGGCGGTGTGCGAGGGTGTGTGCGAATATGCGCGCCTGCGGGGAAAATAGCAGCAAAAAACCCGCCGGGGAAAGCGCTTTCCCGGCGGGCTTTTCAGGTGATTACCGACTGGGCTGGAGCACGCGGTGCTCTGCCCATTTGCCGCTGCGGTAGCGCAGCGTGTAGGCGATGGCGCGCAGCGTCCAGTCGCTGAACATGCCAATCCATACGGCGACGGGACCAAAGCCGAATACGCGGATCAGAATCACGGTGATCATCACGCGGCAGACCCACATGGTGGAGGAGGACAGAAGCATGGAGAAGCGCACGTCGCCCGCGGCGCGCATGCCATAGCCCGGCAGGAAGGCGAGCGTCCAGGCGATGGGCTTGTACAGGCAGATCAGATACACCATGCCCACGCACATTTCGGCCGCCTGGGGCTCCATGCCGCCCAGAATGGTGATGGGACGCACCAGCAGACCAATGGCGGCGCAGGAGAAGAGGATGGCAATCCAGCCATAGCCGGTGATCTTGCGGATATACCGTTTGGCTTCTTCCACGCGTCCCGCGCCCATGCACTGCCCCACCACCGTCATCATGCCCAGACCGATGCCGATGGGCGCGTTGCTGGCCAGCCCCTCCAGCGTGGCTGCCATGGCCTGCGCAGCAATGGCGGTGGTGCCCAGCGTGGATACGGACGACTGAATCATGAGCTTGCCAAACTGGAACATGCTGTTTTCAACGCCGGTGGGAATGCCCAGCCGCAGGATGCTGCCGATGCGGCGCAGATTGGGGCGGATGTGCAGATAATCGCGGATGATGATGGTCTGGTGCGGCTTGCGCAGCTGCCAGAGGATCATCACGGCGCACAGCACGCGCGACACGAGCGTGGGAATGGCAGCGCCCAGCACGCCCAGACGAAAGCCGAAAATCAGCAGGGCGTTGCCCGCCACGTTCACCAGATTGCACAGCACCGACACGGTCATGGGCAGGCGGGAATTGCCGCAGGCCCGAAAGAGCGCAGCGCCCGCGTTGTACAGCGCCAGGAACGGGAAGGAGAGCGAAGTGACGAGCATGTAGATCAGCGCGTTGCGCATGACATCCTGCTCTACCTGCCCGAAAATCAGCCGCAGCAGCGGCTGGCGCAGCGTGATGCAGATCAGCGCGATGAAGGCGGAAACGGAGAAAACGGCGAGCAGAAGCTGCTTGCCCGTGTCGGTGGCCTCGCGGATTTCGCGGCGGCCGATATACTGCGAACAGACAATGGAGCCGCCCGTGGCCATGGCGGAGAACAGCTGAATCATCAGCACGTTCACCGAGTCCACCAGCGATACGGCGGCGATGGCGGAGGAGCCCACATTGCTCACCATCATGGTGTCGGCAATGCCCATCAGCGCAGACAGCAGCTGTTCCAGCATCAGGGGAATCAACAGTCCCCAGAGCTGCTTAGGGGTAAACATCAAAAAATCCCAGCTTTCCTGTGTATACAAGGTATAGTATACCACCTGCGGGCAGTTTTTCATAGACAGAGAATCTGCAAAAAGCGGCGCATATGCGCTTGCCAAACGGCGGCATTTCTGTCATAATTAGGATAAGCAAGATTTCCGGGCGGACGCAAGAAAGGAAAATAAGCATGGATAACATGGATAAATGGATGGAAAAGCGCCTGACACGGCGGCAGTTTGTATCTCTGACAGGCAAAAGCCTGGCGGCGCTGGCCTTCTGGGGCAGCGGCGCGGCGGTGAGCGCGTCCCGGGCGCAGGCGGAAAGCGGGATGATATCGGTCAATTCTCTGGTGACAGGCGCGCCGGAGATGCGCTGCGTGTTTCTGGAGCGGCTGAGCACCAAAAAGTCGGATGCGTTCTATGTGACAACGACGGATGAAAACGGCATGGAGCTGTATCTGATTGACGGCGGTCTGGCCACGGGCAAGGCGCTGCTGGAGCTGCTCAACCTGCGCAAGGAGATTCTGACAAAGGCAGGGCTGCAGAGTGAGCACAAGAACGACAGCTACAAGCTGGATGTGACGCTGCTGATTTCGCACTTTCATTCCGACCATGTGCGCGAACTGAGCTCGGGGCTCATTGCCAGCAGGTATCTGCGCATCAACGCCGTCTATATGCCCGCCGCCACGGCGCTGGATCAGAGCGGCGTATATGAGAATGGCAATAATTCCGATCTGGACAACCGCCCGAGCGTGCTCAGCGCGCTGGAAAAATACCAGCCGCAGGCAGAAACGCATGTGGTGGAATTTGGCGATGTGCGGGCGGTGCCGCTGAATGTGGGCGAACTGACGCTGTATGCTTCGCCTGTGGACTGGGGCACGAGCGAGTATGCCGAGAAGGTGGGCAAGCTCTATTACGCGGGCAACGCCGCCAAACGGCGCACGGATACGCCCGTCGCGGTGCTCAATGCCAACTGTCTGTGGATGCGCTTTTCCTTTGCGGGGCACAGCATCCTCTTCACGGGCGATGTGATGAAGAAGCTGGAAGCGGGCAATGCCGAGGCGCTGGATCTGTTTGTGCAGGAATACGGCGAGGCGCTGCGGTCGGATGTGGTCAAGTTTCCCCATCACGGGCTTTCGCGCGACAAGGCGTGCAGACCGGTGCGTGACAGCCTGATGACAAACGATGAAATGGCCGCCTGCGTTCTGACGGGCAACGGCGCGGCGGAGAAGATAGGAGCCTTGCTCAGCGCCATGAATGTGACCTGGTATGACATAGAGAGCGGCAGCGTGGTATATGCGCTGACGGAAGAGGGAATCGCGCTTCTTTCTGACCATGCGTGAGGCAGTGAACGCCCATCTTACGGGAAAACAGCAAATGCAATGCGTGTTTCTATCGCGTCAGGACAGGGAGAAATCGGACGCGATGGTGATTCTGCGCCGGGATGCGGGCGGCTCACGGGCGACGCGATGAAGATGATTGACTCGCGTGCGGACGAGGCCATGGATGAGACGATCGCCATCTATGGCGAAACGCTGCGCAGCGATGTGGTGAAATATCCGCATCACAGGGTCAAGCGCAATGCGGAGGCGCTGTGGAGGGCGGCAAAGCGATGGCACCCTTTAACGTGAAATGGGTGGATCTGGAACAGGGCAGCGTGATTGCCACGCTGGAGGACGGAGAAGTGCGCGTGGAATCGTTCCTGAATGTATAGAATTATTTGATATATGTATTGCCAAATGCGACTGAATTGAGTATAATAAATGTGGTATGGCATGAGCCATCCGCTTAGATATGAAGGAGGTTATTCCCATGGTGAAAGTTGCTATCAACGGTTTTGGCCGCATCGGCCGTCTTGCCTTCCGTCAGATGTTCGGTGCCGAGGGCTACGAAATCGTTGCCATCAATGACCTGACCAGCCCCGCCATGCTGGCGCATCTGCTGAAGTATGATTCCGCGCAGGGCCCCTACTGCGGCAAGATCGGTGAGGACAAGCACACTGTGTCCGCCACCGAGAGCGCCATCATTGTGGACGGCGTGGAAATTCCCGTGTATGCCGAGAAGGACGCCGCCAACTGCCCCTGGGGCAAGCTGGATGTGGACGTTGTGCTGGAGTGCACCGGCTTCTACACCAAGAAGGAAAAGGCCATGGCGCACATCAACGCCGGCGCCAAGAAGGTCGTCATCTCTGCCCCCGCTGGCAACGACCTGCCCACCATCGTCTACTCCGTCAACGAGAAGACCCTGACCAAGGATGACACCATCATTTCCGCCGCGTCCTGCACCACCAACTGCCTGGCTCCCATGGCCAAGGCGCTCAACGACGCTTTCCCGGTTCAGACCGGTATCATGATCACCGTGCACGCCTACACCGGCGACCAGATGATCCTGGACGGCCCGCATCGCAAGGGCGACCTGCGCCGTGCCCGCGCTGGCGCGCAGAACATCGTTCCCAACTCCACCGGCGCTGCCAAGGCTATCGGCCTGGTCATCCCCGAGCTGAACGGCAAGCTGATCGGCTCCGCCCAGCGCGTGCCCGTCTGCACTGGCTCCACCACCATCCTGGTGGCTGTTGTCAAGGGCAAGGACGTGACCAAGGATGCCATCAACGCCGCCATGAAGGCTGCCGCCTCCGAGAGCTACGGCTACAACGAGGAGCCCATCGTGTCCACCGACGTGATCGGCATGACCTATGGCTCTCTGTTTGATGCCACCCAGACCATGGTTGCCAAGCTGGACGACGACACCTACGAGGTGCAGGTCGTGTCCTGGTACGACAACGAGAACTCCTACACCAGCCAGATGGTCCGCACCATCAAGT
>CAMGDO010000063.1 GCA_946042585.1 uncultured Clostridia bacterium | reverse complement strand
GAAGCGATTTGGAAGGAGAGAAGGTTATGATCCGCATCGGTCACGGCTACGACGCGCACCGCCTGGTGGAAGAGCGCGCGCTGGTGCTGGGCGGCGTCACCATCCCCTATGAAAAAGGCCTGCTCGGCCATAGCGACGCCGATGTATTGCTGCATGCATTGACCGACGCTCTGCTTGGCGCGGCGGCGCTGGGCGATATCGGCAAGCATTTTCCCGACCGCGATCCGAAATACAGGGGCATTTCTTCCCTGCTGCTATTGAAGGAAGCGGCAAAACTGCTGCACGAAAATGGCTATGCCCCTATGAATGTCGACGTCACCGTGATTGCGCAAAGGCCCCGTCTGGCGGACTATATTCCCCGGATGCGCGAAAACATCGCCGATGCGCTTGTGCTTCCTGTTTCCTGTGTTTCCGTCAAGGCCACCACCACAGAGGGCATGGGCTTTGAGGGAGCGGGCGAAGGCATCAGCGCGCACGCCGTGGCCATGATCTGCACAGTGACAGACTGATTTTGTCTTTTTTCCCATTTTCATGCAGGTTTTCTGCCGCCTGATTCGTTTGAATATACAGAAACACTTGCAGGAGCGTGATGTACCCATGTGGACCTGTATCAAATGCGGTGCCCCCGTCGAAGACGCCTATACCATCTGCCCCCAGTGCAGCGCCAGCAAAAGCGCAGGGCGGTTTGGCGCTGTCAATCCGCCGCGCAACGCCTCATCCTATGCCGCGCCCGTTCCCCCCAGTCCGCCGCCTGTCGAAAAGCCTGTTCCCACCGCCGCGCCTGCGCTGCAGACGGTCTATACGCCGGATTTCAGCCATGTTCACTCCGGCCGCTTTCTGATGATCGCGGGAACGCTGCTGTCCGTGATGCTGCCGCTCGTGGTGCTGCTTCTGGCATGGCGGCAGCATACCGTGCTGTCCGGCGCGCTATTGTCGCTGTTTTTTGCAGATCCGGCATCGCTTCCCGGCTATGTATCGCTTCCCATCTATGTCGTGCTGGCATTGCTTGCAGCCCTGCTGTCTGCACTGCCCGGTTTTTGGACGCTGGGGCTTGGCAAGGCGCTGCGCCGCCTGCATCGGATGGAAGAGCTCCTGTAAATAGAATCATGCAACTTTTCCCGTGCAGATGTCTTTCTGCACGGTTTTTTTGTCTTTTCTGACACACTTCGCCCTTCTGCGCGCTTCCAATCGACGCACGGGATCCGTGGTATACCTGTATACTGTGCACAGCATCACGAAACGGAGGATGACAGCCGTGCATGATACCCTGATTCCCACGGCGCGAAGAAAGCATGCCGCGCAGCGAAAAACGGGCGGAACCGTCTTTCGCCTGCACCTGCGCGAAAGCGGGCCGCAGCTGCTCCAGCATCTGTGCGAAATACTCCTGTTCTTCTTTCTCAGCCTCAGCGAATGCTTCCGTCTGCCCTCGCCCTTCGCCGTCTGCGCGCTGTGTGCCTGTCTGTACAGCGGACGCAGGTTATTTTGGCCTGCATTCGGGCTCGTACTCAGTCTTTCGCTGCGCCTGCTCTGGCATGTTGACGCAGACATCTGGCAGTATGTCGGCTGTGCACTTCTGCTGATTCTGCATTTCAAGCCGCCTCGCGCCGTGTGGACAGCGTCCGTATACGCTGCCGCCGTACTGTCGCTGCGGCTGTTTGCCAATATTCTTGTGCCCGCCACACAGGAAGAAATGATTCTCTGCACCGTTTCCCTGCTGGTCGGCGCGCTGTGTACGCCGGCCTTCTGTCATGTGGCGACGCTCATTCGTGAGCAGTATGCGCGAATCCGCATGGATGATCTGCTCTGCTGTCTTGTTTTGTGCGCAGTTCTGCTATCCGGCGCAGGGCGCGTCGGCATTGGCTTTGTCAATGTCGGCTTTGCGCTGTCCGGCTTTGCGATTCTTTTGTGCGCCTCGATTGCAGGGTGCACAGCCGCCGTTTGCGCCGGACTGATCACGAGCATCTCCCTGGCGCTGTGCGGCCATCCGGACAGCTGTGTGGTCTGCTTTGCCTTTTCCGGCATCGTCTGCGGCCTGTTCTACGGGCGCAAGCGCATGGTGCTGTGCGCCGTCTATCTTCTTTGCTCTGCTTTCACTTCGTTCGCCATGCAGTTTTCGCTGGACGAAGGCTTTCTGTGCGCAGCGCTGCTCTCGTGCGCAGGGTTTGTGCTGCTTCCGCGCCGGAGCGTTGGTTCTGCCTATGCGCTGATCCGGCGTATGTCACCCGTCGCGACGGACAACGAAGCCGCGTATGCGCAGTTCATGCGCACACAATGGACAGCCAATCTGTATCAGCTTTCGCAGCTTCTGCCCGAGGTGCGCGTACCCTGTCCCAATGATGACGACATGCTCGATGACATTATGGAGCGCATGTGCACAGGATGCGACCGCCTGCCTGTGTGCTGGCGTGAACGGGAAGAGGAAACCCGCGCGCTGCTGCACGCCTACTTTCTCCAGGGCAATCACGCCGCGCGCATGCCGGAATGCCCCCGTCAGGCAGCCTGGCCCTCGCTGGCGCTGGACTGTGAGCGCTCACAGCAGCAGCGCGCCCTGCGCTGTGCCTACGCCCAGCGGGAGCGCGAGGCGATGCGCACGCACCTTGCCGCCATTGCGCAGGCCATGACGCGCATCTCGCACGAAGGCGGGGTCTGCGACCGCGATGACGATATGCTGCTGGGCGAAGCATCCTATCTTCTGCGCCGCATGCGCATTTCCGGACGGCTGATCTATGCCCTGCGCGTTCATCAGCACATCTCCATCGCCCTGAGCTATGAGCCGCAAATCACCCGCCAGCGTCAGCTGGAGCGTTACTGTGAGGAGCTTTCCCGGCAGCTGGATGTGCCGCTGCACATTGCCAACCGCAGCAAGGACATCATCCTGCTGGAGGAAACGCCGCCGCTGATGGTGGAGTGCTATCATCTTTCCGCCTCTGCAGGCGATGGCGGCGGCGCAAACGGCGATTCGGTGCTGATGCGCACCGCGCCGGGCGGCGTGGAGTTCTGCATGCTCAGCGACGGAATGGGCCATGGCTCCGCCGCCCACGAAGAAAGCGAAAAGACGCTGCAGCTTCTGTCCCTGTGCGTGGATTCAGGCTATACCGTATCCTCGGCGCTGGATGCGATCAACTGCATCATGCTCTCCTCTACCGATGGCGAGCAGTATGCCACCGTCGATCTGTGCGCAGTCGATCTGTGGCGCGGCGCCGTCACCCTGGACAAGCTGGGCGCGTGCCCCTCCATCTTCATTTCAGGCGACAGCCTGCGCGTGCTGGAGAGCAGCGCGCTGCCGCTTGGCATTCTGCCCACTGTCAAATCCTCCTCTCACACGCTGTCGGTCAACGATGGCGACCTGCTCATCCAGTTCACGGACGGGCTGTCCGATGCCTGCGGCGGCATGCGCCAGCTGGAAAGCCAGGTGCAGCTTTTGATGCACGATCATCTGCAGCGTTCGCCTGAAACCGTGTGCTCTGCGCTCCTGTCCGCCGCCATGCGCCGCTCAGGCGGCGTGCCCAAAGATGATATCACCGTGCTGTGCACGCTGTTCAAAAAGCGGAAAAACAAAAAACGGGGAGTTTTCTCCCCGCCTCCGGCCATGGATTGATCAGTCCAGCGCCTCATGCGCCTGACGTACCAGCGTGACAATCTGTTCATCCGTGGGCATCTCGCCGTCGCCCGGACAGATATCCGCCAGAAACTCGATATTTCCCTTGGGACCCTTGATGGGCGAATAGGTGAATCCCTGCACATGCCAGCCAATCTCGCGCGCATACCCGCGCACAGCCTCCAGCACATACCGGTGCACCTTTTCATCGCGCACCACGCCGTTTTTCCCCACCTGTCCGCGTCCGGCCTCAAACTGCGGCTTCACCAGCGTCAGAAAGCGTCCCTTATCGCCCATAATCTGCGCCGCCACAGGCAGAATCAGCCGGATGGAAATAAACGAAACATCCATCACCGTGAGCGTAGGCCCCAGCGGCACCATCTCGGGCGTCAGATGGCGGGCATTGGTACGCTCCATCACCGTGACGCGTTCATCCACGCGCAGCTTGTAATCCAGCTGCCCATACCCCACGTCGATGGCATAGACATGCTTTGCGCCGTGACGCAGCAGCACATCCGTAAAGCCGCCCGCCGCAGCGCCGATATCCATGGCGACCACACCTGTCACGTCCGCCTGAAATACATCCAGCGCGCGTTCGATCTTGTGCCCGCCGCGGCTGGCCAGCGAATCCACCTCGCCCCGCACCACCAGTTCGTCCTTGTCCTCCACGGTCTCGGACGCCTTCAGCACCTTTTTTTCTCCGATATATACCTGTCCGGCCATGATCAGTGCCTGCGCCTTCTCGCGGCTGGCCATCATGCCGCGCGCAACCAGCGCCATATCCACGCGCATTTTCATCGGTTTCCCTCATCCTTCCATGCCATGAGCCGCTCCGCGATGGACTGCGCGTCCAGGCGCTGCGCCTTTAACTGCCTGTCATGCGCCCCCTGCGTGGTGCACAATCCTTCAATGCCCAGATTCAGCAGCGGCTGCCGCGAGCCATGCACCGCGCAATACTGCGCCACGCAGCTGCCAAATCCTCCCGTCAGCACGCCCTCTTCCAGCGTCACAAGCGGTATTTGGGCTTTCATCAGCTGTGACAGCGCTTCCTTATCCAGCGGCTGCACGCATCCACAGCCAAAGACCGCGCATTCCATGCCGTTTTCCGTCAGCATGGCTGCTGCCAGCATCGCTTCCTTTGCCATTGCGCCGCAGGCCAGCAGCGCCGCATCCGCGCCCGCGCGCAGGCGCTGCCAGCGGGGAGAATACACCTGCTTTTTGTCTGGAGCATCCTCCAGCCCGCTGCGATCCTCCTTGGCATAGCGAATCGCCACCGGCCCCTCCGCCGTCAGCGCATAGCGCATCATCGCGCGCAGTTCCTGCCGGGACGAAGCGCACAGCACCTGCATCCCCGGCATCTGATTCAAATAGCCCAGCCCGTAGATGCCATGATGTGTCGCGCCGTCCTCGCTCAGCCCCGCGCGATCAATCAAAAAGCACACAGGGAGCTTTTGCAGGCACACATCGTGCAGAATCTGATCGTATGCGCGCTGCAGAAATGTATCATATATTGCCACAAAGGGACGTGCGCCGCCGGCTGCAAGGCCCGCCGCCATCGTCACCGCATGCTCTTCTGCAATGCCCACGTCAAATATCTGCTCGGGATACCGCGCCTCAAACACGCCCATGCCTGTGCTGTCCGTCATCGCTGCCGTCACAGCCACAATGCGTTGATCCTCCTGCCGCAGATCACACAGCATTTCGCCCGCCACACGGCTCATGCCGGGCACGGCCTTGTCCACCGGCGCCCCCGTTTCCACGTCAAACGGCGGCGTGCCATGCAATCGCGTCGGCTCGTTCTCCGCTCTTGAATAGCCGCGTCCCTTCTTGGTGGCCGCGTGAATCAGCACCGGTTCATCCAGCTCCTTCGCGCGCAGCAGCAGCCGCTCCAGTCCCCGGATATCATAGCCGTCCACCGGCCCCAGATAATGAAAGCCCAATGAATCAAACAGCCGATCCTGAACAAAGATATTGCGCATGGAGTTTTTGATCCGCTGAAAGCCGTGATACAGCGACTCGCCAACCAGAGGAATCCTGCGCAGCACATGCCCCACGGCGCGTTTGGCATCGAACCATCCCTTGCCGGCGCGCATATGGGTCAGATAGGTGGACACCGCGCCGACATTGGGCGAAATGCTCATGCCGTTGTCATTGAGCACCACAATCAGCCGGGTTTTGTGGCTGCCTGCGTCGTTCAGCGCCTCATAGCACATGCCGCCCGTCAGCGCACCATCCCCCACGACAGCCACCACATGATGCTTCTCCTGCCGCAGATCCCTTGCCCGCGCCATGCCGACCGCCGCAGAAATCGCAGTGGAAGCATGACCGGTGTCGAACTGATCGTATTGGCTTTCTTCCCGGCGGGGAAAGCCTGCCAGGCCGTCAAATTGCCGCAGCGAAGCAAAGCTGTCCTGCCGTCCGGTCAGCAGCTTGTGTGCATAGCACTGATGCCCCACATCAAAAATCAGCTTATCCTCGGGAAAATCAAACGCACGGTGCAGCGCGATGGTCAGCTC
>CAMGDO010000062.1 GCA_946042585.1 uncultured Clostridia bacterium | reverse complement strand
ACCTAAGCCTTCGTCGGCAGCGTCAGATGTGTATAAGAGACAGATCATATTCACGGCGTCGTTCACCGCGGTGCTGGTGATAGTCGCGCCCGAAAGGGCATCCACATCAGCGCCCAGCGTCAGATTCGTGCCGCCCTTGCCGAGATACTGGCTCCAGAAGGCTTCTTCCTTCGCCCGCGCGCCATAGCCGCTGGTTTCGGCAAAGTTTTCATCGCCGATCACGATGCCCGTGATGGTGCCGCTGCCATCCAGCGTCAATTCCACATACACATTGCCCGCGAAGCCCTTCTTGCTGGTCGCATAGCGGCCGTCGCCCAGCTCTTCCACGGTCACAGCCGGCTCAGCCAGCTTGAAGCCCGCCACCTGCGCAATGGTCTTCACCGCATCGTTGGCGCCGCGCACCACCGCGCTTGATGTGATGGTGGCCGCTGTGATGGCGTCAATTTCGCCGCCGTTCTTGGTCAGATCCAGCGGATACGCCTTGCCGGCAAACTGGTCGGTAAAGGCCGGCTCCTTCGATTTGGCGCCCAGACCGGCGGTCTCCTTGAAGTTCGCGCCGCCCACGCGCATGCCCACGATGGTGCCTTCCGTGTCGGTGGCCAGGGTGATTTCCACCTCGCCGCCAAAGCCCTGCACGGTCTGCACGGTCACATAGCCCACCGTATTGCCGTCAGCATCCACGCCCGCATACACCAGCGCATCGCCGATATCCCGGGTGGTCAGGTTGCGGCCCTTGCCGACAAACTGGCCGAGAAACTCTTCATTGGTGCGCACGCGCTCCACGAAGTATTCATCGGTATCCGACGTGGAAACGGCCACCTCCACCTGGGCGATCTTGCCGTTTTCGTCCACGGTCACCGTCACGCCCACCGGGTCAATAAAGCCCTTCGATTCCACCTTCACCGTGCCGGCCTCGCCATTCAGGGCGTTATACGCTTCCCCGATGGCGTTCACCACAGCATTCGAGCTGGCCGTAGCGCCCGAAACGGTATCCACCGTCTCCACCAGGTCAAAGCGCTGCGCCTCGGGCAGCAGCTCCTGACGCACCGCCACAGCCTTTTCGGCTTCCTGTGCGTCAATCTTGTCCTTCGTGCTGACATAGGTGAAGGCCAGCGCAAGCGCCGCCACCAGCGAAATGACTGTCAGCGCGATCCATGCGGGCAGTTTCTTATTCATTGATCCTTCCTCCAAGCAAATGCTCTTCCCTTTCGGAAAGCGCTCGATTGAGCATCCGTTGCGCGATTTCTCGCTCTCCTGCGCGCAGATGTGCGCGCACCGCTGTGCTGGATGCCAGCTCGCCCCCGTCCAGATACACAGGCGGCACCACAGACAGGCCAACGCCCGCCCTCATGCAGTACTTGTGCATCAGCGCGGCGTCTCCTTTGGCAAACTGGCCGAAATGATAATGGAACCCGATGACGATATGCTTTGCATTGAGTCGGTTGAGCAGAAGCTTCTCAAAGAAGTCCTCCGCGCTCAGGGAGGCGATGGCACGGTCAAAGCAGCTGTATACCACCTGCTCAATGCCGTATTGCCCCATCAGCTCCGCCTTTTCCTCAATGCCGGTCAGCACATCGTCCTTGCCGCGGCCCAGCACGCAGGCCGGCGGCAGATCAAACGTGTACGCACAGGAAGTCAGCCCCTTTTCGTGTGCGGCCTGCACCGTGCGCGCAATGAGCGCCTGATGCCCTCTGTGCACGCCGTCAAACGTGCCCAGACACACCGCCGTACCCTCCGCCGGGGTCCTGAAATCCTCCAGACGGCATAGCTTCATCTGTTTTTATTCATCCTCCACCCGTACTCATCTGGACGATGCGCCCTGTGAGTACAGCGCATTTTTCAGCCCGTCCGTAAACAGGACGGTGCCGTCATTGAGCACCCAGTAAGCCTCCACGCCTTCCAACGACTCGACAAACTGCCTCCCCTCTTCGTAAGGCATCAGAAAAACAGAGGTGCTCAGCGCGTCTGCGTATCCGGAATCCTCCGTCACGATGGTCACCGCGCGCATATACCGCCCGGGATACAGCGTATCCGGGTCGATCAGATGATGATAGCGCGCGCCATCCACGGTATAATAACGCTGATAGTCGCCGCTGGTCACAACGCTTGTATTCTTCAGATACAATACGTCCAGATACTCGCCGTTCTGGGCGTCCGGCATCTGAATGCTTACGCCCCAGCGGGCGCGACCATCGAGGGGATTTTCGCCGCAGCGAACATTTCCCCCTGCGCTAATGATAAAGGAAGGAATGTCACTTGTCAACAACCATTGCGCGACAATTTCCACAGTATATCCCTTGGCTACCGCACCCAGATCGAGCCGCAGCTCAGGATCGGCAAAAAATACCGTGCCAGCCGCCTCGTCAATCACCACATCGTCAAAATTCACATGCGCGTTTGCGCTTTTCAGCTCTGCTTCATCGGGCAGGCAGCTTCCTTCCTTCCGATAATCATGCCAGATGCTCAGCACGCTGCCCATCGCCACATTCATGCGTCCGTTCAGCCCGGGCTGCACAGAACGCACCCACAGCAGCAGGTCAATCAGCTCCTGTTCCGCCTTCACCGGCCCGCTGGCGGCATGCTCGTTCACATAGTGCAGGTTGTACACGCCGTCATAATCGTTATAGCCGTCAAAGATGCAGTGATAATGCAGAAACATGTCCTTCGCCTGTCCCATCACGCGGTCAAAGGTCTCCTGGCTGTCAGCATAGCCCATGATCGTCGTGATCGTATCAAACGCCTCAAAGAAGGTGAGGCTGTATTTCTGCACCGTGCTCTGCGCACAGCCCGACAGCGGCATGCACAGCAGCACAGACAGTATCAGACACAGCAGCTTGTTCGCTTTTTTCATGCGCGACCCCCATTCATCCGGTCCGGCGATAAAAAACCCGATGGCTCACACCATCGGGTTTATTGTACCACGAATTGCGCTTACTTTGCAACCTCAGCAGCCTTCTGCAGCGCCACCAGATAGTCAGCCACATTCATGGAGCGGTCATTGATTATACTTTCAGCTTTTTCTTATGCTTCCACCGCGGTGAAGGTGTAGGTCGCACGGTCCAGCCTGCACAGGCGCACATAGCCCCACTGCCTGCCGTCCGTCTTGCCGGAGGTCGCCACATAGAAATAATCGTCGCCCAGCGACACAAAGCCGGTATCCGCCTTATCGGGGCGCACGGTCACGCCCCATACGCCGCTTGGCGCGTGCAAAACGCCCGCCTTTTTCAGCTCCAGCACCGCTCCGTGCATATGGCCGTAGTTTTTCTCATCGCCCAGACGCAGCTCTTTTTCCACCGGCGCCGTCTTTCCATCCACAATATACACGGGGAAATTGCTCATGCCTTCCTTCTTGCCCACATACACGATCATCCAGTAATCGCCCGTCTTGCGGTCGTATTCCAGATTCTGCACGCCATAGGTCGTGTTGCCCGTATAGACAAACAGCTTTTTGTGCAGCGCGGGGCCCACCTCGTGCGGATGATTCTGATCAAAGGGCGCGCCCTGAAACTTTTCCGGATCAAAGGCAAGAATCACCTGATAGTCATTGTCACGGCGGGCAGGATTGCTGTATACGCCGTAAGCCACCGTCATATACGTTTTGCCGTCCGCATCGCCCGGCAGCGGCCCGAAGGTGATGCCGTCAATGCCCGAGCAGCCAAAGCGGTGTCCCATGGACGCCTCGGCGTTTTCATGCTCGCCTGCATCCAGGTCATCCACATAATCCCTGACCACCTCGTCCATATACATGGTGGTCATCACGCCGCCCGTCTTGTAATCCATATCCAGCGCCGTCATTTTCTCGGTGTCAAACACGGCGATATAGAATTTCTCCGCCGCCTTGTATTCCAGCGACCCGTATACCTTGCCCCGATAGAACGCCAGATCCCCCAGATGCGCGCCGCCGCCATAGATACCGCCGGCCAGCAGTCCCGTCACCGACGCGGTCAGCTCGCCCGTATGCATATCCACCTTGAGCAGCCGGTCAGTAAAGGACATGTACAGAAAGTTGTTGTCGTCATCCGCAACCACGCCCTGCAGATGCCCCGCGGGCTTTTCCCATGCGCCGCCGTCAATTCTGAGCGGCAGATGCGTCTTCTGATCAAATTCCATCATGCTCACCTCGCTGTATGTTTGCCCTGATTGTAGCATGATCCCGCCTCTTTTACAATGCCGTTCTTCGCCTTTCCGTGTTTATATCAAGCATTCATTGATTTTCTTCCATTTCTCCTGCATTGAATTCAATTCAATAATGACTGTAATACAACCATCACTTAATCGGAGGTTCTTCCGATGAAAAAAGCACGCCGGGCGAAAGCATCGCCCGATTCCGCCGCCAGGCCGGCATCACCCAGGAGGAGCTGGGGCGGGGCATTGGCGTCACCACGCAGGCGTATCGCGCCGGGAATGCGGCGGCACGCCCGATGTTGAGCTTCTGCCCGCCATCGTGGTGCTGCGCGGCGGCAGAATCTGCGAGCAGGGCAGCTTTGACGCCCTCATGGCGCAAAAAGGCATGCTGTATTCCCTCTACACCGTCGCAAAACAGTAGCAGAGATTTGACAAACGGAATACACAGGCGTACAATAGGGAATCATACTACGGCGGAGGGAAACTATGGGTATTATCGAATCTCGCAATAAGGAAGAAGCCCGCCACGAGGAAAACGGCGTCGTATATTTTGACCGCGGCGTGCTCGATGGCCGCGACGGACGCAAGTATCAGCGCTATGCTATCCAGACGCACTTTGTCGAAGTGGGCGAGGATCCCGCCGCGCTGTTTGAGCGCTATGTTCGCCCGCTGTATCAGGAGGGCGATATGGTGGCCTTCGGCGCGAAGGTGATGGCCATGTGCTGCAAAACCGTGCGCACCAAGGACGAAGTCAAGCCCGGCTTCTGGGCCAATTTCCTGTGGCGCTTTGCCGGCATCAACCACACGGGCGTGGGCATGCATGAGCCGCGCAAGCTGCAGCTGGTCATTGATATCTGCGGCCTTCCGCGCGTTCTGCTGGCAGTGGTGTGCAGCGCCCTGACCAAGCCCTTTGGCATACACGGCGTGTTCTACAAGGTGTGCGGCAAGGGCGTGGCCGGCATCGACGGCTTTTATTTCCGCTCCAGCTTTGACCGCTACAAGGAGCTGGCGCTGATCAATCCCGACAATCCCGTTGAATTGTGCGACGATCTGTACAAAAAAACGGGGATTCCCGTGGTGCTGATGGATGCCAACGACATCGACCAGAACCAGCTGGGCAAGTGCCATGGCTTCCCGCTCACGGACGAGCAGATTCAGGACGCCATGAAGGACAACCCCCACGGTCAGGGCGACGAACTGACGCCCTTCATCCTCATTCGCCCCGTCCATTGATTTTCTGTTCATCTTCATCAAAAGCCGGCGCAGATCACCTGCGCCTTTTTTGCTGCGCGCGATTTGTCAGGATAAAACATTGTTTCCTGTCGCAACGTGTGCTATAATAGAACGCAACCTAAAGGAGGTGTATTCATGCGCGGGAAAAAAGTAGTGCTCAGCGTCACCGGCGTTGTGCAGGATGTGGGCTCGGAGGAAACATCGGACGAAATGCGTCTGGTCACCACGGGCGAACTGACGGGCGAAAAGGATTCGTACTGTCTGCGCTACACCGAAACGCAGCCGGACACCGCCGAAACCCATAAGGTGACCTTCACCATGCAGGACGGCGTTGTCACCATGTCACGCGAGGGCGACTACCACACCAGCATGATTTTTTCGCAGGGCAATCGCTTTGAGGGCAGCTACAACACGCCCTACGGGGCGCTGGAAATGGGCGTTTTCCCCACCCAGGTCAAATATACGGTGGATGACGCCCATGGCGAAGTTGTGCTGAAATACCAGCTGGACATTCAGGGTCAGTATGCGTCGATGCGGGAAATGCGCATTCGTTTTGCGCCCAGCCGCCGCGCATGAGCACGCTGTCCGCTCTCAGGCTGGAGGTGCGCACGTATCTTGATGGGCGCTGTTTTCTGCGCCGCGACCGGGATGCGCGCGCGCTTTTTATTACCGATTATCCGCGCTGCCGCGCCGATGCGATGCAGGCGCATGAAAATCTTGTGCGCGCAGGCTTTGAGGTGACGCAGCAGAATGGTCTCTGGCG
>CAMGDO010000061.1 GCA_946042585.1 uncultured Clostridia bacterium | reverse complement strand
AGCCTTCGTCGGCAGCGTCAGATGTGTATAAGAGACAGGCCAAGCTGCCAATCGTTCCAGGTGACGGCGTAATAGCCGCGCAGCCTGTCGCCGCAGGGAAGGGTATCCCCATGCAGATAGGATGCGGCCTGTTCGGCGGCGATTGAAAACTGCCTTTCAAAACCTGCGGAAAGCGCCATCGCATGATCGGGCAGAAAGACCTTGCCGCGCATTTCGCCCAGCTGGAGCCCAATGCGCAGCGTGCGGATTTTGCTCAAATCCGGCAGCACAGCCGGCGCAGACAGGAGCTTTCCTGAAAAGACGGCATTGCAGACAGGCGGGGGAACGCAGCCTGTCTCCTGACAAAAGGCGGAGAAAGCATCGGCGGCGGCACGGTTCGGCCCGGGCAGAGCGGCAATACAGGCGGGATTTGTCGGCTCATTGTCTCCAAGAGCGGTTTTTTCGAGCAGGGCGACAAAATGCCCTTCGCCCGGCATTTTGTGCGGCCAGATGCGAAGCATGCCTTCGGGGGCGGCGGGCAGGCCGGGCAGCGCAAAGGGCACCAGCCTGAAATTGTGATGCTCCTTCAGAAATGCGGCGATGGTGCCCTCGTTTTCCCAATGATTGAAGGTGCAGGTGCTGTATGCCATGCGTCCGCCGGTGCGCAGCATGCGCGCTGCATCCCGCAGAATGGACAGCTGGCGTGCGGCGCAGGACTGCGGAGCGGCGATCGTCCATTCGGCGCGCGTCTCGGGATGACGGCGGAACATGCCCTCGCCGGAGCAGGGCGCGTCGACCAGAATTTTGTCAAAAAATTGCGGCCATTTTTCGGACAGGGCGGGCGGATAGGCGCAGGTGACGACGGCATTGTGAATGCCCATGCGTTCGATGTTTCGGGATAGAATCTGCGCGCGGGAAAAGACAGGCTCGTTGGAAACCAAAAGCGCAAGCTGCGCGCTCATGGCCAGCTGCGTGCTTTTTCCGCCAGGCGCTGCGCACAGATCCAGCACGCGGTCGCCATCCTCCGGGGCAAGCACGGCAGCGGCTGTCATGGCGGAGGGTTCCTGAATATAATAAGCGCCAGCCTCGTGCAATGGGGACGCGCCGGCGGCAGACCCGGGACAGAGGTTATAGGCGTTGCGGGCATATGGAATGATGCCGGTCAGCTCTTCTTCGGGAAGCGGACGGCGCTCGTCCCGGAACCGAATGCCGCGAAGCGCAGGCTGTTCATAGGAAGCAAGAAAAGCGTCCATTTCTGCACCGAGAAGTGGACGCATGTTTTCGATAAAGGCTGGCGGGAGGGGATAATTACACATGGTTGGAATCCTGATTCTCTGTATTCTGGGGCCATTCTGCGGGCGTATGAGAGGGAAAAACCGCGTTGTGGAAGGCATTTCCGGTCTGCGCGGCAGAAGGGTCGATATCGCCCGAACGGAAGCGAAGATGGAAGGTTCTTGAAGAGCGCCGCCCATAGCGCCTGCGGCGGCGGCGCACATTGGCGGCAGGCTGCGTGGCATCATCCGCCTTCAGGGCGTCAAACTGCACAAGGGCATCCGAAATCTGCGCAGATGGCGCGGCGCTTTCGAGAATGCCCGGGATGGCGTCTTCGGTGAAGGTGAAATCCGTGACCCCGTCGTCATAGCCCTGATAGAATTGCTCCTCGGCCTGTCTGAGCTCTTTGCGGTGAAACAGACGATACAGATGCGAACGCCATACGCGCTGCGGCTGCCAGCGAAGAATATAGATGATGGCGTCAATGGTGATGCCTGCGAGAATCAATACCAGCGCAACAGAAAACCAGCGGCTCTTCATCCACAGGAAGAACGAGCCGCCTGTGCCGGTCATCAGCGATAGAAAGCCGCTGAAAAGCGAGCGCATCCAGCTGAGCAGAATGGACAGAAGCGAATTGGAAAACTGATTCATTGCTGATTATTTCGGAGCGATTTCGATGGTGACCAGAATGGTTTCATCGCTCAGATAGGTCATGCCCTCGGGCTTGGTGACACGGATGTTGCGGCTGATGGTGGAGGAAAGACCGCTGATGTCGATGCTGCCCGTCGCATACTCGATCAGGTGCAGATCGGTCAGCGATTCAAGCAGCTCGCTCGTGCCGGCAGTCTGCACGGAGGCAGGCTCGGCGCTGATGCGCTTGACTTCATAGCCTTCGGCAGGCGTGCCGGTGGTAAGCCCAGTGGTGTTGATCACCAGCTCCTTCTTCCGATAGAGCGTCTGCTCCACGATGATACTGTCGAGAATAACGGATTCGCTGGTGACGCTCAGCAGCGAGGTGTCCACGGCATTTCCGCTGCCGTTGAGCAGACGGAAGGGAACGGCGGTGCGCTCTACGCCCGTTTTATCTGTCAGCACAGACATATTGTAATCCGCAACGCAGCGGACGATGGAATTGACCAGCGACTTGGGGCCGGATACCGCCACGGTGCCGGGATCAACGCTGACGGACGAAGAATACAGCCCGTCCGGCAAAGCGCCGGAATAGGCAATGCTGACGGGGATGCGGCTGCGGGTGATGTATTCCTCTACCTGAACGGTGATGGTGGACACGCTAATTTCCGTGACGCTGCCGAAGGTGGCGGTGCTGGTGGAAATGATATTAAGCGTTTGCTCTCCAACACCCGAGATCTGCGACAGATCCACGCGCAGGTTGTAATTGGACGCCTTGACGGTGTTGTAAACCTTTTGCGGAACGTTTGCTCGGATACGGACGGTGGGCAGGTCTTCAAGCCCGGAAACGATGATGTAGCCGTTGCGGCGCAGCGTATCCGAATTGACGACGTTGATGGTGACGTCCGTAAACGTTTTCTCACGCGTCAGGGAATCGTCCTGCGTGATCAGACCGCTCCACAGGCAAATGGCGATCAGCAGGGAAAGAAGCTTCCACTGCCAGTTTCGCGTACAGATGGAGCGCACGCGCCTGAGGAGAGCCTTGAAATCAATTTTATTCTTCTCCGCCATGGTTCTGCTTTCCTTTCAGCCGGTTGTGCAGGCGCTCTTTTGCCGCGATGGAAACGCGCGAGAGAATGGAAGTGCTGGGCTGGTGATACATGGTGGCCAGGATGTCGTTGATGGAGCGATTGTCCAGATGCCTTGTGAGCTTTCCGCCGCGCGCCATGCTGATAATGCCTGTTTCCTCGCTGACGATGAACACCAGTGCGTCGGTTGTTTCGGAAATGCCAAGCGCTGCGCGGTGTCGTGTGCCCAGATCGCGGGTGATGGCGCTTGATTCACTCAGCGTCAGCACGCATGCGCCGGCGATGATGCGGTTGCCGCGGATAACAACGGCGCCGTCGTGCAGGGGGGTGTTGGGCTCAAAAATATTTTCAAGCAGGGGGGCGGAAATAATGCTGTCAAGCTCAGTGCCCGTTTCAATGACGTCCTTGAGACCTGTTCTGCGCTCAAATACGATAAGCGCGCCCACACGGCGGCGGGAAAGATTGGTCAGGCACAGCGTGATTTCGTCAATAATCCGTTTGTTTTCTTCTTCATCGCGCTGGAAATGCTCCATTTTGGCGCCGCGGCCCAGCTGCTCAAGGATGCGGCGAAGCTCAGGCTGAAAGAGAATGACGAGCATGACCGCGCCGTTGCTCAGAATGAGATTGAGCACCCAGGAGAGCGCCGTGAGCCCCAGAAAGCCGGAAACGAGACAGGCGAGAATCAGCAGCATGAAGCCTTTCATGACTTCGCTGGCCCGCGTGCCGCGTGCGAACATAATAACCTGATAGATCAGCGCCGCGACAATGATGATGTCAATAACATCGTTAATCTGAGGCCGATGGAAGATATTCCAGATGAACAGCTGGATCTGGTTGAAAAACGAAGACAACAGCAACGACCTCACTTTCCTGTGATATCTATATTATAGCATATTTTATCGATTTGTTAAGAGGAAAACGGGTTTGCCGTGGAAAAAAGATATGAAGGATATGAGAATTTTCCCGGGTCTGTACGCTCATCTGGCATAAGTTGGAATTGTTACAGCTTTCGTATAGGAAAATCCGGACGAATGTGATATAATAGGCAAAACATCGCAAAGGGAGCGGACGCTATGGAGCACGAAGGACACCGCGCAAGACTGAGAGAACGATTTGTGCGCGCAGGGCTGGATGCGTTTGCGCCGCATGAGGTGCTGGAGCTGCTTTTGACCTATGCGATTCCGCGCCGCGATACCAAGCCCATCGCCTATGCGCTGATGAACCGCTTTGGTTCGCTGCATGCAGTGCTTCAGGCATCGCCCGAGGAGCTGATGCTGGTCAATGGCGTCGGTGAAACGGCGGCTTCGCTGCTGAGTATGATGATGCCGCTGTTCAGGGCGTATCGCAGAAGCCTTGAAGACGAAGCGCCGGTGGTGAAAAACCAGCTGCAGTGCTTGCGATACTGCGAGAGCCTGTTTGAGGGCGAGCGGTTTGAAAAGTTTTATGTGATCTGCCTGGACGCGCAGATGCGCCGTATCAACACGGTGCTGATTTCTACGGGGGACGTAGCGGAAGTGCGTGTATATGCGCGGCATATCGTCAGTGCGCTGAGCCAATGCAATGCCATGGGGGCAATTATCACCCACAATCATCCCGGCGGCACGGCCATGCCCTCTGCGGAGGATATTATGCTGACAAACAATGTGGGACAGCTGCTCGACGGAATCGGCGTGCGGCTGTACGATCATCTGATTGTTGCCCCGCAGGAAACCTTTAGCTTCCGCAGCGGCGGTTTGCTTGGGGAAGAGACCGGCGCGGCGACGCAGGCGGCACAGAACTTGGATCGGGTGCTGCCTGCTGTGCGCGAGGAGCTCTATCGGGCAGGCACCATACCAAAGACGAGAGAGGAAACGTGATGAAAGCAAAAAAGAAAAGGAGAATGCCGCTGATGCTTCGGGTGATTCTCTATCTTCTGCTGGCGGGAATCGGCTGCTGGACGGCGCTGGTTCTGTTTGTGTGCGTCAGGGAATACACGGTGAAAGCGCCTGACGGTACTACCGAGGCCATGATCGTGCTGGGCGCACAGGTGAAGGCGGACGGCACGCTCAGTCTGCAGCTGCAGTATCGCATGGAGCTGGCGCTGGAGGAATACAACAAAAAGCCGCAGACCATTGTGGTGTGCGGCGCGAAGGGACAGGATGAGCCGGACGCGGAGGCACATTTTATGCGCGACTATCTGGTGGCGCACGGCGTACCGGAGCAGGATATTCTGATGGATGACACATCGTTCAACACCCGGCAGAATATCGATCACGCCCGGGAAATGCTGGACGAAGACGTGAAAAAAGTGCTGATTGTCACCAGCGATTATCATCTTCCGCGCGCCATGGCGCTGGCGGAGGATGCGGGCTTTGAGGTCAGCGGCGTAGGCAGCCCCATCAAGCCGGTTTACTGGATCAAGAATCATTATCGGGAAGCGCTGGCCTGGGTGAAATACTGGATGCAGAAGTGGGGCGTTCTGCCTTTTTAAGGGAGGGCTTATATGGCTTCGGGAATCATCGGCGGGGCGGACGGCCCTACGGCAGTCATGACTATCCTGCATACATCCATCGGAAGCGGGAAAGCCTTTGCGCTGGTTGTGTGTGCGCTGGTGGGCATTGGGCTGGTTGCCGCTATTCTCTACTGGCGGCGGCGCGACCGGTGAGCTCAGTGCATTTCAAGGCTCAATTCCTGCGTCAGCAGACTTTTGCGTTCCGCAGGTTTGCCCAGCACCCACATTAGCTTGGCTACGGCTGCCTCGGTGGTGATGTCGCGGCCATTGAAGATATTCTCACCTGTGACATTCCGGCCGACTTCATAAATGGAGAAGTCGGCTTTTTCATACATGCATTGCGTGGTGACGAGGATGGTGATCCCCTGCGCTGACAGCTCCTGCAGCGCGCCGACCAGATTGCGGCGGATATAATGCAGGCCGCCCAGCCCGAACGCCTCGACCACCAGCCCCTTGCAGCCCAGGGCGGCGATGTTGCGGAAAATTTCCGGCGAAGTGCCGGGAATGAGCTTGAGCAGAAACACACGGGGATCAATCTCATCGCCAAAGACGCCGGCAGGAAGATCGGGCTTTTTCATTTGTTTGAAGATGTGCACGCCTGCCGCATCGATCTCGCCGCAGGTGCGGGTGTTGACGCTGTCAAAGGCGTCAAAGGATGTGGTGCGCATTTTCACGGCGCGCGTTCCGGCGATGATTTTGTGATGGAAGCAGACATACACGCCGCGCGAGAGGTGACGGGCGGCTTCGGCTGCTTCCAGAAGGTTGCTG
>CAMGDO010000060.1 GCA_946042585.1 uncultured Clostridia bacterium | reverse complement strand
GTGCAGATCGTGTTTGATTCCAATTTCGATCTGGAAAAGAAAATTTCGCTTTCCTCCCGCCGTCAAAAGCAGCAGCAGGTGGGCGTACCGGTGGAACTGGTGCGTGATTACGATGTGGAACTGCTCCGCGGCGGCGAAGTGATCGCCCGCGAGGCGGTGGAGGGCAATTTCCAGCGCCTGTGCCGCGTATGGTTTGACGGTGTGGAATGCGATGCTGTGCGCGTGCATGTGCATGCGACCAACGGCGTGAAGGAAGCGCGCGTATTTGAGGTGCGTGTGTACGCCTGACCGCAAGAGAAAAGAAAGGAAGGGAACGCAATGAGACTGTCTACTTCCACCAATCTGATGAATTTTGATGCGGGCAAGCCGTATATGGTGAGCATGGAGCATGCCATGAGCGCGCTGGCCGCCGCTGGCTACAGGTATCTGGATGCCAATTTCTGCGGCATGAGCCGTGAAAATACGCGCTTTGCGCCCATGACGGAGGATGACTGGGAATGCCGGGCGCATGCCTGGCGCAAGCAGGCGGAGGATACCGGCGTGGCATTCCGGCAGGGGCATGCGTGGTTTCTGCGCGGCGGCTATGTATCCTCACCGGACGAAGCCCCCGGCGGTGCGTTTGGCGAGGAGATGATGCGCAGAAGCGTGCTGGCTGCGGAGATTCTGGGTGTGGAATGGCTGGTGGTTCATCCGGTGGGTGTGAAGGTGAACGGTGAGATCGTGCCCGAGGTCACCTATCAGTACAATCTGGCGTATTTCCGCCGCTGGCAGCCCTTCTTTGCCGCGCATCATGTGGGCATGGCCATCGAAAACATGGGCGGAAGCCATGTGTTTGCCGATCCAAAGATGCTGTGCCGTCTGATTGATGAAATCGGAGCGCAAAACGTCGGCGCCTGCCTGGATACGGGACACGCCAATTTCTCCGGCTATGACGCAGCGGAGTGTGTGCGCATGATCGGGCATCGTCTGCGCGCCACGCATATCAACGACAACAACGCGATTGGCCGTGATGAGCATCTGGCGCCCTTCATGGGAACCATCCAGTGGACGCAGGTGGTGCAGGCGCTGCGCGATATCGGCTATCAGCACGATTTCTCCTTTGAGATTCAGAATTATACGGGCAAGTTCCCGCTGCGCATTCAGGGCGATCTGGTGCGCTTCACCTGTACGCTGGGCAACTATCTGCTCAGCGAGGAGCTGTTTGAGGATGCGGAGCGTCTGAAACAGTATTGAACGCAAAAAAACGCCGTCATTTTATGACGGCGTTTTTTCTTTGCATCGGGGCTTATTTCGCAATTGGGGCGGCGATATGCCCTGCCTTGATGCGGCAGCGGTTCAGCCAGCCGCCCTTGAAATAATAGAGGACGAACAGGCACGAGGTGGTGGACCAGCTGATGGGATAGCACAGCAGCGTGAACAGCACATCATGGTGCGAGGGGGCAATACCCTGCACCCAGATCATACGCAGAATGCAGGTGCCAAAGAGCGTGATCAGCATGGGAAGGAGCGAGTCGCCTGCGCCGCGCAGGGTGCCGGCGAGAATCTCCACGCAGACAAAGGTGATATAGAAGGGCGCCAGACGGTTGAGAATCATCATGCCGTTTTCAATGACGACAGGCTCGCTGGTAAAGAGCGAATAGAGCGGTCTGCCGAAAATGCAGACCAGCGTGCTGACCACCACGGTGGTGCAGGCGGCCATGAACATGCACACGCGCACGCTCCTGCGCATGCGGTCATACTTCATGGCGCCGAAATTCTGCCCGACGAAAGTGGTGATGGATACGCCGTAGGCCTGAATGATCATCCAGAACATGCTGTCAATCTTGCCAAAGGCGGTTTTTGCCGCCATCATGTCTGTGCCAAAGACATTGATGCTGGCCTGCACGATGAGATTGGACAGGGAATACATGACGGACTGCAGCCCTGCGGGCAGACCGATGCGCACTACGCGGGAGAGCAGGTCCTTGTGGAAGCGGATTTTGCTCACATGCAGGCGCAGCGCATGATGAGAGCGCAGCAGGGTGGCAATGACCAGCGAGGCGCTGAACAGCTGCGACAGGATGGTGGCCAGCGCCGCGCCAGCCACGCCCATTTCCAGCCCCAGCACCAGAATGATGTCCAGCAGAATGTTGATCATGCAGGAGCAGATCAGGAAAATGAGCGGCCGGCGGCTGTCGCCCACGGCGCGCAGGATGCCTGCGCCGATGTTGTACACCAGAGAGGCGATGGTGCCGCAGAAATAAATGCGGATATAGGTGATGGACAGCGGAAGTACGTCGTCGGGCGTGTTCATCATGCGCAGCACGGTCGGGGAGATGATAATGCCCACCGCAGAAAGCACGAGACCGCCCGCCAGCGCCAGAGCGATGGCCGTGTGCACCGTGCGCGACACATTGACATTGTCCCGCGCGCCGTAATACTGCGACAGAATGACCGTGGCGCCCGATGAAAGCCCTGTGAAAAAGCCCACCAGCAGGTTAATCAGCGTGCCGGTGGTGCCGCCTACGGCTGCCAGCCCTTCCTTGCCGACAAATTTGCCCACGATGATGGCGTCCGCTGTGTTGTACAGCTGCTGGAAAAAGGTGCCCAGCAGAATGGGGAAAAAGAAGATCAGAAGCTGCTTCCAGATTACGCCTTCCGTGATTGCGTGCGCGTCGCCGGCGGCGCGCCTGTTGCCTAATGCCATGACAGTGTACTCCTTTGAACAAATACCTCTACATATATATGATATATCAAAACGGGCGGAATGTCCAGAGAAAGGATGCAATTGTCAGGTGGATGCGTCAGGCTGCCGGGGCGTGAGGGCATTGCCGATCATGCTTTGCAGCTCCTCGGGCAGCGGCTCATCGCAAATGACCTCGCTGACCTCCCGCAGCGAGCACAGCACATGCATGAAGGCATGATTGAGCTTGTTGTGCGTGCGCAGAAAGATTCTCTGCTCGGTATGCGGCAAAAGCGTTTGCAGAAAGGAGATGGCGCTTTCGTTGTGCCCGGTCAAAAGACCGTCGCGGCTCAGACCGCTGCAGGAAAAGAAAGCCTGATCAAAATGCATCCCACGGATGAAGTCCTCGGCGTATTTTCCACGCATGGCATTGTCAATGCCGTCAATCAGCCCGCCCACGCAATAGGTGCGCACGCGCTTCTCGCGCAGACGCTGGCACACGCTGTTATTCACCAGAATGGCCTGCGGTTCTGTCAGCGTATCGCCGTATACGGCATTGAAACGGTGGACGATCTCCCGGCATTGCTCCAGCATGGGCAATTGATCCTCGCCCACGGGAACGACTGTGGCATTTCCTTTCATAAAGCAAAACGCCTCTGTCCTCAGAAAGGACAGAGACGCAAAAATCTCTGCAAAGCCACCCTTTTGAGCGCACACCAGCATGCGTTTCCCGTGTGACGGCCGGGAGCTTCCGTCAGCGCCTACTGAGTTTCCCGTTCGGGCTGCCCTCATAAGCCCATTCGGGAAGGCGGGCGAAATTCCGCCTGTGCTGCGTTTCATTGACAAAGCAGGGCCGGGTCTCTATAATTGATATATCAAAAGCGAAGGGTGAATGCTATGGTGAACATGAGCAGGTGGCAGCAGCTGGCCATGGAAAATATACACAGGAGAACGGCTGCGCCGGGGCGCATGAGCGGGAAAATTGTCATCGTGACAGGAGCCGCACAGGGGCTGGGGCAGGGCATTGCCGAAGAAATGCATCGGGAAGGCGCAAGCGTGGTGATTGCGGATTTGAACGGGGCGCTGGCAGAAAAAACGACCCGGAGCCTTGGCGCACGCGCGGTCAGCATGCAGGTGGATGTAACAGATGAGGCAAGCGTGGCGCGGATGGTGCAGGGGACGGTGGAGACATTCGGCGGGCTGGACATTCTCATCAACAACGCCGGTATCGTGCGTCCAGGATCGCTGGAACAGCTGGAAAAGGCGGATTTTGATCTGGTTACGCAGGTTAATTATACAGCGTATTATTTGTGCACACGCTATGCGGCGTCCATCATGAAGGCGCAGCATGAGGCGGATTCCGAGTGGTCCGGCGACATTATTGAGATCAATTCCAAAAGCGGTCTGGAGGGCTCCAACAGGAATTTTGCCTATTCCGGCTCCAAATTTGGCGGCATTGGCCTGACGCAGAGCTTTGCCCTGGAGCTGTGCCCGTACAGAATCAAGGTCAATGCCGTGTGCCCGGGGAATTTTCTGGATGGTCCGCTGTGGTCGGACCCGGAAAAGGGGCTGTTTGTGCAGTATCTGCACGCCGGCAAGGTTCCCGGCGCGACAAGCGTGGAGGATGTAAAGCGCTATTATGAGGCAAAGGTGCCCATGAACCGGGGCTGCTATCCCATTGATGTGGCGCGCGCCATTTTCTATGCGGTGGAGCAGCAATATGAAACAGGTCAGGCCATTCCCGTGACGGGCGGTCAGGTGATGCTGGGTTAAGCTTGGAAGGGTGCAAAAGGTGTGCTTTGCATCCTTTCTTTTTTTCACGGGGGCCTTCTCAAAATCGGTCAACGAAATTACAGTAGGGTTGACCGGAACGGTTAACGGAGGCTGAGGCATGAACGAGAGATTCTTCTCCCTGCCTGCTGAAAAACAGCAGGCAATCATCAATGCAGGGTACAGGGTGTTTTCACACAATTCCTACAAAAACAGCCCCATGAGTGAGATTGCCGAAAAAGGATACAGAAATCAACGCCGCGATTCAACAGAGCGTTCGCAAGTATTTCAATTTGAAAGCGGATCGGACGCTGACACAGCTGAGCCCTGATCAGTTTATCCCGGGGCTTGATATAGAAATGATGTACCGCGATATGTACTGGGCATCCGAAGGGTATCTCTGGGAAATGGTGCGGCGGGGTCATGTGGATGTGGATCAGATGGAAAAAGGCTTCCTGCGACTGATGGATTTCTGGTATCGTATCGGATGGCAGGCTGAATGGGGCGATGGTGGCAATTGGCGCAGCCCTGGGAATGGGCGGCATCCTTCTGGCCTATCTGAAGTACACCAGGAAGGATATTCATTAAAAGGCAGATTAAATGGCAGAAAAAAGAAGGGAGAAACATGCGTTTCTCCCTTTTCTTTCTGATTTCCGGAAACTGGCTTGGCATGCTGCGCGAGGCTGCGTTCTTTTCGGCAGGGTTATTTGCCGGACAGCACGCGTGATTGATCCTTGCCGAAGGCGTCCACTGCGTCGGACACGAGCGCGGAGTGCATGGCGGCCTTGAGAAGCACAGGCTGCACGGTGACGGCGTGCGCGCCGGCTTCGATGGACTGCGTGACCTGCGCGGCATTCTTGAAGCTGGCGGCCAGAATCCGGGAGCTGTAGCCGTCACGGTCAATCAGACTGCGCAGCTGGGAAATGGCAGCGCGAAAATCGATTTCGTTGTTGGACATGCGGTTGCAATAGGGCGCCAGATAATCCGCGCCTGAATGAATGGCCATGATGCCCTGAATGGGATAATAGATCGAGGTGGCGGTGACATGATCGCCACGCTTCTTGAGGCTTTTGATCGCCTTGACGCCCTCTTCGGTGACAGGCACCTTGAGATAGACATCCTTGCCCACGGCCTCCTGAATGCGCTCGGCTTCGCGGAGCATTTCTTCACAGGTGAGGCTGCCCAGCTGCACATGGAAGGTGCGCTCGCCGCACAGCGCCTTGATGGCTTTCAGATGCTCATAATAGCTGAAAGGCAGCTCGGCCTTGAGAATGGAAGGGTTGGTGGTGATACCGTCTACGGGATAATAATCCAGCCCGTGCTGAAGATCGGACAGATTGGCACAGTCCAGCATGAATTCCATGGCTGTCACGCTCCGTTCATGATGATGAGGTAAAAACCTTGCACTTCTTATCATATCACAGAAGGCACCGGCGTGCAAGGCAAAAGGGGAGAGGCGGCTGCTTTCCGGGGCGCGTTTTTGGTCAGCAGCGAACGGCATTTACGGCGTCAATGAAGCGCAGGAACGCGCGATGGCCTTCCTCCGTCCACTTGTACACGCCGGCATCCTCCAGCACGCGGGCGAACACTGCGCCCACCTCCTGCCGCAGGATGCTGCCGGTATTCTCCCGGGTGAAGGCATGCCTGGCCTTCAGCTGCTCCACCCATGGCGCATGGCAGGCAAGCGCTGCATCGTTTGACACATCGCGCCCGGTCAGGATGGCTTCTTCCAGCTGCGATAGCTCCGTATCCAGGCGCGAGGGCAGCACAGCCAGTCCCATCACTTCAATCAGGCCGATGTTTTCCTTTTTGATGTGGTGC
>CAMGDO010000059.1 GCA_946042585.1 uncultured Clostridia bacterium | reverse complement strand
ACAGGTATAACATGGGCGCGCTGGCCTTCGCCTTTCTGGGGCTGCAGGGCTCGCGCGAGCGCGCGGCATGGATGGCGGGCGGAGCGCTCTATGACGTCGCCCTGCGCGCCTGCAGCGAGCATCGCGAGGACCGCTATGACAGCATGGATTCCTTCCTGACCGCCTGGCGGCAAACCGCCGGCGCCACCACGGTCTACTGAGCTTTCGTATCGCGTCGGCAGCGTATTCCGGCACAACATATTGTTATACCCGTTTATATCTTTGGCTGTTTAAGATTGTGTTACATTTCTATGAATCCTACGACATGTAGCCATCCAGCCCTTGCTTTTGTACGTTTTCGATGATAGAATGCACTATATATGGTTAGAGGGGAGGCGGCCCGCGTTGAATTCTTTGGCGTTTGCTGTCGTTTTTTTGGCGCTCGCCGCCGGAAGCTTTCTGCTGCTTCACTATCTGCGTGAACGGCAAAAGGAGCTTCTGCGCATGGAACAATTGCGCAGCAAACGTCTCTACAAGGATCTCTACCCCCTCATCACCCGCGCTGCCGCGCGCGATCTGGATCAGGTGCGCATCGAACGCGACCGCATCGCCTTCACTCTGGTCTATCCTCCCGGCACGCTGGGCGTGTTTGAGGTTCGTCAGTCGGGGCATCATCAGCTCAGCCGCACCCGCACGCGCGTCATGGCTGAGATCATTGCTGAGGATATCGACATTCTGCGCGACAAAAGCAAATACAGCCTGACGCGCTACCGCATCACCCGCGCCAACGGCAGCTGCGACTATGGCTATGTTTATACCATCCGTACGCCCTACAAAGACGCTATTATGGAGGCGCGCAACAGAATCAGCATGCGCGTATAATATCACATGAACAAATCCAACATCCGCGCCGCCCTCTACACCTTCCTGGGCGGTATCATCTGGAGCTTCACCGGCGTGCTCTCCAAGCTCGTCCCGTGGAGTTCTTTTACGCTTGTTGGAATCCGCGCATTCATCGCATTCCTTGTGCTGGGGCTGGGGCGCGGCAGTTTCCGTATCCGACCGAACAAAAGCATGTGGGGCAGCGCCGCCGGCATCACCCTCACCTCCGTGTTTTATATGATTGCGCTGCAGCTCACCAGCTCCGCCAACGCCATCGTGCTGCAGTACACATCCTCCGTATTCATCATTCTGTATATGCTGCTGGTCAAAAAGCAAAAGCCCCTGAAGAGCGAAACCATTGCCGCCGGGTGCGTGCTGTTTGGCGTGTGCCTGTGCTTTGCCGGTTCTCTGGGCGGCGGCAATCTGCTGGGCGACTTCATCGCCCTGCTCAGCGGCATCAGCTTCGCGGTCATGTTCCTTTCTGCCAAATATTCGGGCAATGACCCGCTGGACAACGTCTATTTCGGTCAGCTGGTCAGCTGCGTATTTCTGGTAGCGCTGCCCTTTGACAAAAGCTTCACCTTCACCCTGAGCAATCTGTGGGTGGCGCTGGGACTGGGCTGCTGCCTGGGCCTTGGCTATCTGTTTTTCTCCTTCGGCATGCGCCTTGGCATATCGGTGGTGGCCTCCAGCATCATTTCCAATGTCGAGCCTGTGCTCAATCCCATCTGGGTGTTTGTATTTCTGCATGACAAGCCCGGCCCGCTGAGCATTGCCGGCGCAGCCGTCGTGCTGCTGGCCGCCACGCTGCAAAGCCTGTATGAAGCCCGCCGCAGTGCGCGGCTTGCCCGCGTCCGGCGATAGCTTTCCGCGCTTTTTCCGCGCAGCGATTTTTGTTTTTCTTTTGTATCCGATCAGAATCTGCACCCGGGCAAACGCTGTTTGCCCGGGTTTTCCTTGTTTTCATGCGCTTCAGCGTGATATTTTTTATTGAAATATTCCCCGAAGCATTGTATAATTATCCTGTATTTTTATATTCATATATGCTATGAATCATTCACCCTTTCACAAATGAGGGATTCCATATTTTTCTATTCACGGCTGGAGGAGAAGGCAATGACAATCCAGGAATGCTATCAACACTTGGGCGGAGACTATGCAAAAATGGAGCAGCGGCTGTCCAGCGTGCGGTTGATTGAAAAATTCATTGCCAAGTTTTTAGATGACGGCAGTTACGCCGCACTGCGCACGGCGATGGAGGAAGGCGACCGCCTGTCCGCCTTCCGCGCGGCGCACACGCTCAAGGGCGTATGCGGCAATCTGTGCTTTGACCGGCTGCTTATCTCCGTCACGCAGCTCACAGAGCACCTGCGTCCGGAATGCGAGGCCATCCCCGCGCAGGCCGCAGCGCTGTGGCCTCAGGTGCAGCAGGATTATGCGCAGACAGCGCTTGCCATTCATGATTATCTGAACGCCGTGCAGCAGCACGGCACGACCGCCCCTCACACCTCATCCGCATGTGACGCTGACCCCGTTTCCCGAACAGAAGAGGGCTGAAAGCCGCAGTAAGCTTTGCAGAGCGTTGAGAAAGGATTCGGTGCGAATCAAGATGCCAGATCGAAAACAGATATTGGTTGTAGAAGATAATGAATTGAACCGCGCATTCCTGTGCGAGATTCTTTCCGGTGAATACAAGACATTGGAAGCAGGCGACGGCCAGGAAGCGCTCAAAATTCTTGCGCAGCATAAGGACAGCATCGCGCTGATTCTGCTGGATGTGATCATGCCCGTGATGGATGGCTTCACCTTCCTGGATCGCATCCGGGAAGACGACGTGCTGTCTCTCATTCCGGTCATTGTCACCACCCAGAGCGACAATGAAAAGGACGAAATAGCGGCGCTTGCCCATGGCGCCACCGACTATGTGCCCAAGCCCTATCGTCCCCAGGTCATTCTGCACCGCGTAGCCAGCCTCATCAAGCTGCGTGAAACCGCCGCCATGGTCAATCAGTTCCAGTATGACCGCCTCACCGGCCTGTACAGCAAGGAGTTTTTCTACCAGCAGGTGCGCGAGCGTCTGGCGGACGACCCCGACGGGGAATACTGCATCATCTGTTCAAACATATTGAATTTCAAGCTGGTCAACGACCTGTACGGCGTGCAGGCAGGCGATCAGCTGCTTCGGGAGATCGCCTCCATCGCCATGCGCACGGTGGGCGATACAGGCTTATGCGGGCGGCTCAGCGGGGATCGTTTCCTCTATTTCCAGAAGCGGCAGCAGGAGCAGCTGGATCGGCAGTTCCTCGGCCATTTCCCCGATATGGATGTCTCCCCCCTGTGCAAAAGCGTGACCATGTACTGGGGAATCTACGAAATCACCAACCGCGCAATCCCCGTGGAGCAGATGTGCGACCGGGCGCTGCTGGCTGCCACCAGCATCAAGGGACAGTATCATCAGTATTTTGCCATATATGACGACTCTCTGCGCAACAGTCTCCTGCGCGAACAAACCATCACCGATGCCATGGAAGCTGCGCTGAGCACCGGGCAGTTTATGGTGTATTATCAGCCCAAATACAGCCTGAACAGCAGCTCCCTGGCGGGGGCGGAAGCGCTGGTTCGCTGGATTCATCCGGAATGGGGCTTCATGTCCCCCGGCGAGTTCATTCCGCTGTTTGAAAAAAACGGCTTCATCCCCCGATTGGATAAATATGTGTGGGATCAGGTGTGCGCCCAGTTGCATCAGTGGAAAGCCATGGGGCTGCCGCTTCTGCCTGTGTCCGTCAATGTTTCCCGTCTGGATATGTATCAGGACGATCTGGTGGAAACGCTTCAAAGCCTGGTCAAAAAGTATGACATCGACCCGAGCTATCTGCATCTGGAGATCACCGAGAGCGCCTATACCGACAGCCCCGGGCAGATCGTCAAAACGGTGCAGCGGCTTCGCGAACAGGGCTTTATCGTTGAGATGGACGACTTTGGCAGCGGCTACTCCTCGCTGAATATTCTCGGCCAGCTTTCTCTGGATGTGCTCAAACTGGATATGCAGTTTATCCAGAATGAAACCAGCAAGCCTGCCAGCCAGAGCATCCTCAATGATGTGGTCAGCATGGCGCACAAGCTGCATCTGAGCGTGGTGGCAGAGGGCGTAGAAACCCGCGATCAGATGTCCCGGCTGCAGGCTGTGGGCTGTGACTACGCGCAGGGCTATTTCTTTGCCCGCCCCATGTGCAGGGCGGATTTCGAAGTGCTCTGGAAGCAGGCGGGCGCTCAGGCGATCTCCCGTGTTCCCAAGTCGCTGCAGCCGGAGAATGCGCAGCCCTGCCTGCTGATTATCGACGAAGACGCATCGTACCGCAGTCAGATCGCGCAGGCGCTGACCGGGCATTACCGGCTCAAGGAAGCCGCAAGCACCGATCAGGCGCTCGCCATCATTCGTTCCGGCGAAATATCCGTCGTCTCCGCCGTGCTGCTGAGCATGACCCTGCCGGGCGGCGGCGCTGCCAATATCATGCAGGCGCTGCACCAGCAGCCGCAATACTGGGAGCTGCCCATTCTGGCCACCATTCCGGACTGCAACGACACAGAAACGCTTCCCTTCTCGCTGGAAGCCGATGACACCTTCTGCAAGAGCTATCCCCTCGTCGCTCTGCAGCGGCGGCTGACCCGGCTCATAGAAGCCGCCTCGTTCCACAAGCGCGAGAGCCTGCTGCAGGATCAGGCGCATCGGGATCAGCTGACAGGTTTGCTGAACCGCCATGGTCTCTTCGCCGCGCTGTCGGCGCTCAGAAAAGAGGATCTGCCGCTGGCAGCCTATATGTTTGACCTGGATAATCTGAAAGAGGTCAACGACACCGGCGGTCACCATGCGGGCGACCAAATGATCTGCATCTTTGCCGATCTTCTCCTCCGCAGCACCAGAAACGGGGATATTCTCTGCCGCTATGGCGGCGACGAATTCCTGATGATTCTGCAGCGCATGACCCCGGAAGACGATGTCATCCGAAAGAAGGGCGACGATATCTGTCTGGCATTCAAGAAATGCTTTGCCAGCGAGATATACAACGCCTCCTGCTCGGTGGGCGCCGCCCTGTGCGAGGCGGATGAAATCCCCTCGGTGGAACTGATTGAACGCGCCGATCAGGCGCTCTATGACGCCAAACAGAAGCACAAGGGCCATTGCTGCCTTTGGGGAAAAGACTGATACGCCCGCTAAGAGAGAATTGAACCTATGAAGCACTGTTGTATCGGCATGCTGGCCCATGTGGATGCAGGCAAGACCACCCTTTCCGAGGGCATGCTGTATCTGAGCGGCCAGCTGCGCAGGCTCGGCCGGGTGGATCACCGCGACACCTTTCTGGATACCGACGCGCAGGAAAGAGAGCGCGGCATCACCATCTTTTCCAAGCAGGCGGAGCTGCAATGGAAGAATCTGTCCGTAACGCTGCTGGATACGCCGGGGCATGTGGATTTTTCCAGCGAAATGGAGCGCACGCTGCAGGTGCTGGACTGCGCCGTGCTGGTCATCAGCGGCGCAGATGGCGTGCAGAGCCACACGCGCACGCTCTGGCGGCTGCTCCAGGCCTATCGCATTCCCACCTTTCTCTTCATCAATAAAATGGATCAGCCCGGCACAGACCGGGCCTTTCTGATGCAGCAGCTCCGCCGTCAGCTCAGCGACGCCTGCGTGGATATGCTCTCCCCCGCAGCGGCGGAACAGATTGCCATGTGCTCGGAGGACGCGCTGCATCTTTATCTCGAAAATGAACAGATGCCTGATGATCTCATCACCTCTTTGATCGCCGGGCGTCTGCTTTTTCCATGCTATTTTGGCGCTGCGCTCCGGCTCAGCGGCATCGAAACGCTGCTGGACGCGCTGTCGCGCTATGCCCCTGTGCCCGAGCATTCCCAGACCTTTGCCGCCCGGGTGTACAAGATTTTCCGTGATTCGCAGGGCGTCCGGCTCACAGCTCTGAAGGTGACGGGCGGCGCGCTGCATGTGCGCGATCTTCTCCGCGCCCCCGGCTGGGAGGAAAAGGTCAGCCAGATCCGCATCTACTCGGGCGCCAGGTTCCGCACGGTGGAGGAAGCGCCTGCCGGAACGGTCTGCGCTGTGACCGGGCCCACCCGGACGCAGGCGGGCGACGGGCTGGGGGCGGAAAGCGCCGCCGCCGCGCCGCTGCTTTCGCCGGTGTTCACCTATCAGGTGCTGCTGCCGTCGGGGTATGACGCGCATACCGCGCTGCTCCATCTCCGGCAGCTGGAAGAGGAAGACCCGCAGCTGCACGTTGTCTGGCACGAGCAGACGCAAAAAATCCATGTGCAGCTGATGGGCGATGTGCAGCTGGAAATCCTGCACCGCCTGCTCAAAGACCGCTTTGATCTGTCCGTCTCCTTTGGCGAAGGCAGCATTCTCTATCGCGAAACCATCGAAAACACAGTGTATGGC
>CAMGDO010000058.1 GCA_946042585.1 uncultured Clostridia bacterium | reverse complement strand
GAGACAGGGCACCCTGCGCGACAAGGAATGGGTCAAGCTTGCGCAGACCGTGAACCCGCTTTCCAATGAAAAAATCTATATCGACGACACCTCGGGCTTAACGCCGCTTCAGATGCGCTCGCGCGTGCGCCGCATCATGATGGAAAAGGGGCTGGATCTGGTCATCATCGACTATCTGCAGCTGATGGGCGCGGACGGAAAAACGGAAAACCGCCAGCAGGAGGTCAGCGAGATTTCCCGCCGCCTCAAGGCGATTGCGCTGGAACTGAAGATCCCCATCGTGGCCTGTGCGCAGCTGAGCCGTGCCAATACCCAGCGCACGGTGAAAAAGCCCATGCTGAGCGATCTGCGCGATTCCGGTTCCATCGAGCAGGACGCGGACGTGGTCATGTTCCTGCATCGTGAAGCGTATTATGACCAGTCGAGCGAGGATACCAACACAGCCGAAGTGATCATCGCCAAGCAGCGCAATGGCGCGCTGGGCACGGTGAAGCTCAACTGGCTGAGCGAATATACGCTCTTTGAGGATCTGTATACCGAGGATATCGAGCAGTAACAGCCGTTTGACAGGAGACAGGAAACGATGGAACAAACCGCAGTGGCGACGTTTGCCAAAGATCAGAAATTTGAGGGCTTTCTGCTGGTGCGCACCAGCGAGCAGCGCGCTTCCGCCAATGGAAGCCGCTATCTGGATATGACGCTGTGCGACCGCACGGGCGACATCAATGCCAAATTGTGGGATGGCGCTGTTACGCCGCCGCGGGTGGGCAGCATCGTGAAGGTGCGCGCGCTGGTGACGGAGTATAACGGCAGACTGCAGCTGCGGGTGAACCGCCTGCGCGAGACGGAGGATGCGGACGATGTGGACATATCCATGCTGGTGCCCTGCGCGCCCTATCCGCCCCGGCAGATGCTGCAAGAGGTGCATGCCGCCATTGACGAGATGAAAAATGAGAAGCTGCAGCGTCTGGTGCGCGAGCTGATTGCCATGGCGGGGGATGAGCTGCTCTATTTCCCGGCGGCGCAGCGGCTGCACCATGCCGAGCGCAGCGGCTTATTGCACCACACCACCACCATGCTCAAGGGCGCACGGCATATGCTGGAGGTATATCCCTGGCTGGATCGCGACCTGCTCTTTGCCGGGGTGATCGCGCATGATCTGAGCAAGATTCGCGAGATGAAATCGGATGAATCGGGCAATGTGAATGATTATACCACCGAAGGGCTGCTGCTGGGACATCTGGTGCGCGGCGTCACGCAGGTGCGCGAAGCGGCGCGGCGTGCGGGGCTGGCGGAGGATGAGGAATATGTGCTGCTGCTGGAGCATATGGTGATCAGCCATCATGGAGAGGCGGAATTCGGCAGCCCGCGCATGCCGATGTTCCCCGAGGCGGAAATGCTGCACTGGCTGGATGTGCTGGATGCGCGCATGAATGAGATGAACGGCATTGTCAAGCGCACGCCGTCGGGCGCGTTCAGCGAAAAGATCTGGTCGCTCGACCGGCGCGTGTATCATCCGCGCTATACTTCTGAGATGTCCAACCAGCCGGAAGAAGCGCATCCGTCGCATCCGGAAGCGGAAAAGGCATATCAGGGTCTTTTGTAAACGGGAAACAGGACAATGATTCTGGCATACGAAAATGATACCATAGCGGCGCTTGCTACGCCTCCCGGCCGGGGCGGCATCGCCATTGTGCGCGTAAGCGGTGAAAACGCCTGCGCGTATTTTCGCGCGCTTTTTACCCCGGCGGGGCAGCAGCAGGTGGAAAGCCACCGTCTGCTGTACGGCTGGCTGCGCGATGAAAAGGGTGCGTTGATCGATGAGTGCATGGGCGTGGTGATGCTCTCGCCGCGCTCCTATACCCGCGAGGATGTGGCGGAGTTTCACACGCATGGCGGCGAGCAGGCGGCGCAGGCGGCGCTTCACGCCCTGTATGCGCTGGGCGCGCGTCCGGCGGAGCCCGGAGAGTTCACCCGCCGTGCCTTTTTGAACGGGCGCATCGATCTGAGCCGCGCCGAAGGCGTGATGAGCATGATTGCATCACAGGGAGAGCAATCCGCACGTGCGGCGCTCCGGCAGCTGACGGGCGGCACAAACGCGTTTATCCGCACGGCGCAGGATAAACTGACCCAAATGCTGGCGGGCGTGGCGGCGGCGCTGGATTATCCGGAGGAAATCGAAGAGGACGAGGCGGCGGGCGATGTGCGCATGCAGGCGGAGAAGCTGGCGGATGAGCTGCTGAGCGCGTGCGACGAGCGCGCGGCGCGGTTGCTGGATACAGGCTTTGAGGTTGCGCTGTGTGGGCGGCCCAATGTGGGCAAAAGCTCGCTGCTCAATGCGCTTTTGCGGGAGGAACGCGCTATTGTGACAGAGATTCCCGGCACAACGCGCGATGTGGTGCGCGGCAGTCTGCTGCTCAACGGTCTGCGCGTCAATCTGTCGGACACGGCAGGAATTCGGGAACAGGCGGAGACGGTGGAGGCCATCGGCGTGCAGCGGGCGCGCGAGGTGATGCGCACCAGCGATCTGCTGCTGCTGGTGCTGGATGCTTCACAGCCGCTGACCGCGGAGGATGAGGCGCTGATGCGTGAAACCAGCGCGTATCCGCGGCTGATTGTATGCAATAAAACGGATCGCGGCAGCGTGACGCAAATCAGCGATGCGCTGCCTGTGAGTGCGGCGACGGGCGACGGCATGGATTTGCTGCGCACAGCCATTGCCCGGGCAGCCGGAACGCCCTGCGAACTGCCGCTGACCAACGCGCGGCACATGCGCCTGGCACGCAAGGCGGCGGAGCATCTGCAATGCGCCGCCAAAGCGCTGGAAAGCGGCGCGGCGCTGGATCTGGCGGCGATTGATCTGCATGCGGCGCTGGATGCGCTGGGCGCGGTTACAGGCGATCAGGTGGATGAAAAGCTGCTGGACGGCGTATTTTCGCGGTTCTGCGTGGGCAAGTGAACGCCGCACCGGCAGCGGAAAGACAGCAAATAAAAAAGCGCGAACGGATTACTGACAGTCACGGCAGGCTGCTCTGCTGTGGCTGTTTGTTATTCTGTAATGTGCTGCATACAAAAAACGGAGCTTCAAAAGCTCCGTTTTTTGTTCTGGCCGGCGTGCTTCAGCACAGATTCTGCGGATTTCCGTCCAGCCATGCCGTGAGGCTGTCAAAAGCGATGCGCGCACGGCGCAGCATGCTTTCCTCTGTGGCATAGGCGATGTGCGGGGTCAGAATGATGTTTCTGGCGTGCAGCAGCGGTTCGCCCTCAGGCAGCGGCGGCTCCATATCAAACACATCCACGGCGGCGCCGGCAATGCGCCCCGAGTTCAGTGCGTCGCACAGCGCCTGCGCGTCCACCAGCGCGCCGCGCGCGCAGTTGATAAAAAGCGCGGAGGGCTTCATCAGGGCAAATTCCCGGGCACCGAGCATTTTGCGGGTGGCTTCGCAGGCGGGAGCGTGCAGCGTGACAATGTCGCTGCGGGAAAGCAGGGCGGGAAGCGCGACATATTCAATGCCAAGCGCTCGCCCCTCTTCGCTGGGAACAGGATCAAAGGCGATGACATGCGCGCCGAAAGCAAGCATCAGACGCGCCACGCGCAGGCCAATGCGCCCGGTGCCGATGATACCGACGGTGCGGCCGCAGATTTCACGCCCGAGAAGAAGCGCGCCTGTGCCGCCGTTTCGCACGGCTTCGTCGCAGGCGGGCATCCGCCGAAGCAGGCTCACCGCCATGCCAACAGTCAGTTCCGCGACGGACTGATTGGAATAGTTGGCGGCATTGCTCACCTGAATGCCGCGGCGGCGGCATTCCGCCATGGCGACATGGTCTACGCCCGTAAAGGCGACATTGATGTATTGAAGCTTCGGACAGGCCTTCACCACGTCCTCGGGGAAGGGCGTATTGGCGATCATGACGATGTCCATGTCGTGCGCGCGGCGAATGAGCTCTTCCGGGCTGGCAGCTTTGGTATCGTACCGGGTGAATTCGTGGCCGCGCGCCTTTAGCGGAGCAGCCATTTCTTCCAGCAGGTTTCCGGGAATGTTCAGGGGTTCAAGCAGGGCAATTTTCATGGCAGTATTACTTCCTGTGGTTGATTATTTCAGCGTCCACGCGCGTGCGCAGGGTGACAAAAAACTGTGGATCATGGGGATAAACGGTCAGAGAGAGGTCGCCCGCGCAGTCGCTCAGCAGCGACAGCACATGGCTGCGGCTGGTCAGTTGCTCCAGACAGTTCAGGGCGCGCAGATCCTGCATGGCCATGTGCACATGGAGAAGGCGCATGGATTCCTCGGGGAAGCCGTCCGCTCCGGGGTAAACCACAAAGGGGTCGCCGGCAGGGAAAGCGCCATCCCCATCGGTGACGGCGTAGGGATCAATGCGATGAAGGGAGCGCTGTGTGTTATAGAAGTTATAGCCCCATTGCAGGAAGCCCTCGATGCGATAGAGATACAACAGCACGCCCAGCATGCGCGTGCGCGCGCCCGGCATGGCGATGAACTGGTTGACGACGTCCCGGTATTGTCCGCAGCAGTAATAGGTCCACAGCCCGGGCACGCCCGCATCCAGAAAGGGCTTTAGATGGTTGATGGCGGGGATGGGCTTTTGGACGGCGCCGGTGTTGTAGAATTCGATGCTGGAGAGCGCGTCGATGATGGGACAGCCTTCGATATAGGGTCTGACCAGATCGCGTGCGGCGGTGTAAGCGGTGAGCATCGATTCCTGCGGCTCATCGGAGATGTGGAAGTAGGTGCGCTTTTTGATGCCCAGCGCATGCAGCTGCGGCATCAGCTGGGTGAGAAACGCACGCAGGAAGGCGGCGTATTCTGCGCTGACCGCATCCGTCTCCCAGCCGAAAATGCGCCTGTATTCTCCCTCCACAGTGGCCATCACCTTGGGCGCATGCGCGGCGCCCCACTGGGTAAACAGATGCGACATCTCAAAGTATGTCATGCCCGCCTCCTGGGCGGTATGTACCCAGCGGTGCAGGCGGGAGAAATCAAAGCTGTATTCTCCGCCTGTCACGGAGATATCCACCAGCTGCACGGTGGGGCGTTCGCCGCCCACGGCGGTATCCAGCGGCGGCGTGAAAAGCGGGGTGAGAATCATATTGTGCCCGCGGCGCACGGCGGTGCGCATGAAACGGGCGATCAGCTGCCAGTATTCTTCACTGAACACCGGCACCTGATAGACCTGCGACAGACAGTCGCTGTGAAACCAGCTGGTGCGAATCAGCGTCTGCTCGGGCAAATATCCCGGCAGAATCCGGATTTCGGCGCTGCATTCACCCAGGCATTCGCCGCTGCTGACCGACAAAAAGCGCACGGTGACGGGATACTCGCCGGGAGTTGCGCCCTCCGGCGTGACCTCCACCCAGAAGCTGTGCCACAGGTGCGGCTGCAGCTGCACAGCATCCTCCCTGCGCAGCAGGTCGGGATACAGCCCCGGGGCTTTGCGCGCGTAGTTGCCGTCGGCATCCGGAGCGGTGGACAGCACCACCGGCACATGGCGCACGCTGCGCAGCGTCACGCGGTCGCCCAGCGGGGAACACACCTGCGCGCATACGGGACAGATTAGCGTTTCATCATGGCGGCATGCGGCGATCTGAAAGGAAATGCTTTCATTCTGAAAGCCGGAAAAAACGCTTTGCGCTGCGCTTGCGGGGGGCGCGGCATCCAGAAAGACCTTTTCCAGCGGATGAATGACGCGAAGCTCCAGCATGGGGGGGCCTCCTCCCGATTGTTTTTTATATGCTGACAGCATACTACGCGCGGCAAAGACTGTCAAGGCACAAACAAAAACCGGCCGGGAAGTCCCGGCCGGTTGATGAATTGCGCTTTACTGAATGACGCCGCGGGCTACATCCTGTGTGCCTTTGGAATTGATCGTTTTGCCTTCGGCATTCACTGTGATGCTGCCGCCCGCGATGGTCACATCCTGCGAGGCCTGAATGGCATCGTCGCCCGCCGTGATGGTGATACTGCCGCCGGCAATATACACATAGCCCTTGCCCGCTTCATCGGCGTTGTTCGATTTGATGCCGTCATCCTGCGAATGAATGGTGAGCGTGCCCTCACGGATGGAGACGGAGTCATTGCCCTTGAGGGCGTTGTTGAGGGCGTTCACCGTGATCGTTCCGCCTACGATCTTCAGGTCGTTGCTGCAGCCGATGCCGTTGTTGTAATTGCCGTTGACAATCAGTTCGCCCGTGCCGTTGATCGTCAGGTCGTCGCGGGAGTAGATGCAGGCGTTGGGCGCCTTGCTGTAGGCAACGGTATAGGCGCTGCCGTCAGTGAAGGTGTTGACACTGCCGGGCGTGAGCGTGATGGATACCTTATCGGCGGAGATCACATACAGGGGAGCGGATTCTGTGCAGGTGAG
>CAMGDO010000057.1 GCA_946042585.1 uncultured Clostridia bacterium | reverse complement strand
GCCTTCGTCGGCAGCGTCAGATGTGTATAAGAGACAGGTTCGGTATAGCGCGATTTGATTTCGTTCAGCGACAGATTGGTGGAAAACACCGTGCACAGGCGCGCATTCTGCCGCTCATTGAGCAGATTGAACAATTGCTCGACGGTGATGTTGTCAATCAGAGGCTCGGTGCCCAGATCATCCACCAGCAGCAGCTCCGTTTCATACAGCGCGTCCAGCGCATCCTGACTGCGCGAGAAGATGGCGTCGCGGGCCACCTTGATGAAGCGGTTGGCGGTGATGCACAGCGCGGGCACGGCGTTATCGCGCGCGCGGGCATGGATGGAGCGCAGGAGATAGGTTTTGCCCAGCCCGCTGCCGCCATAGAGCAGCAGCGTTTTCTGCGCGGGATGGGGCAGCGCGTTGGCGTATTCCTCACAGCGGCGGCGAATGACGTCCATATACTGGCGCTGGGTGATCTCAGAGCCGGGCAGAGGCGTGTCGGGATAGACCGTTTCGTCATAGTTCTCAAAGGTCTGCTCACGCTCAAAAGCGCCCTCGCGCTCCAATAAGCGCGCATAGAGGGCGCGCGCGCAGTCGCAAAGCACCTTCTTGCTTTCTCCCTTATAGCCGGTATCCTCGCACAGGCTGCAGGCGCATACGGGATCGAGATAGTCCTCGGGTAGACCGTTCTCTATGAGCAGCTGCCTGATGCGCGCGTTCCAGACCTCCACCTTCTGGGGAAGGTCGGGCTCGGCGGGGATGGAAAAGGCGGAATATACGCTTTTCAGCACGGCCTGGCGGCGCTCGTCCATGACGCGGCCGATTTCGGGACAGATTTGCAGCGCATGCGCGCGCCGGCGCTCTTCTTCGCGTTCGTTGTGCTCGCGCCGGTCGGCAAGCTCCTGCATTACCTGCGACAGAATGCGGTTATCCATTTTGTCTGCGGGCCTCCTCCATTACGTCAAATGCCAGCGCGTCAAGCTCTTCATCCGAATATTCGCGCTGGGTATACTGCTGCGCGGCGACCTTTCGCGCGCCCGGGGCGGCTCTGCCTGCCGGTGCGCGGCTGGCCTTGCGGGCGCTGACCTGCTCTGCGCTGGTGACGCCGGCGGCGTGCCAGGCTTCCAGTATTTTGTCCATGTAGGGCAGCTTGCTGTCGGCCTTTCGCGCCTGCTCGGCTGCCAGCAGCAGCAGTTCCTCGTCATAGCTCCAGGCGCGCCATTTGCGATAGAGCGCGCGGTCGGCGGATGTGGGCTTGCCGCTCAGACCCAGCGCGGAGAATACTTCGTACAGCGCGCGGTTGGCTTCGCGGATTTCCCCGATATAGCGCTCCGCTTCCGCCCGCGTATGCAGACCACGCTTCTGGAACAATTCCAGATACTGCTCCACGCCGTCCAGCCCGCGTCCCGCCTGCTGCGCCTGCTCGGCTGCCAGCAGCATGAGCTCCTGCGGATAGGCGGCGGACAGGCGCTGGAAGGTGGCGGCGACAAGGCTGGAGGAGCGCTGCCCCAGCGCCTGCGCAAAGGCGCGCACGGCGCTCATCTCCTCCTGATCGGTGGCGCGCTGGCGCTGCATGTCCTCGCGCGAAGCGGCGGATGCACCGCGCGCGGCGGCGCGGGAACGGATGCCGCCCAGAATGCCGTCCAGATAGGCGAAGGTCGGCTCGCCCTTGGTGGTTTCGGCGCAGGCGTCCAGAATGGCGTCGGGCGTGTATTTCCATTCGTCCAGCCATTTGGTGTACAGCGCAAGCTCATCCTGGCTGGCGGCGCGGCGCTTGCCAAGGCGGCGCAGCACGGCGCGCGCGCCATCCTGCACCTTTTTGCTGTGGGCAAAGAACACCTCGGCGTCCGCAGCGCTTTCCACCCCCGCTTCGCGCATGCGCACGGCGTCGGCTTCAGCCAGCTTGAAGGAAAACTGCACGCCGCGCGTGGACATGCAGTGCGTCAGCAGCATCAGCACCGTTTCCTGCCGCAGCCCCAGATCCTGCACCCATTCGTAGGCCTGGGCAATTTCGGAGGGGCGCACCTTGCGGCGGTCGCCAAAGAGCGTGTAGACATCCTCGGAGAACGCCACGAAGGCGTCGTCTGCCTCCATGCCGCGGTCGCCCGAGAGCAGCAGCTGCAGCGGGCTGCGCAGCTGATAGGCGACAGGGCTGTCGCTCTGCCGCACCATCAGATGGCGGCGCTCCCAATAGCGCAGCGCGCCCTCCACGTCGCTCACCGGCATGGCCAGCTCCTGCGCGATTTCCTCGGCGCACAGCCCTTCGCGCGGATGGCTGCTCAGATACAGGGCATACAGATACACTTTTACATAGTCGCCGCGGGCGGCGGGCAGGTATTCCTGAATGAACAGGTTTTCCACCGCCGTTGCGCCCAGACGGGACATGCTTTCATCCTGATTGAACATGAAACAACCTCTTTCGTGGGGAAGACTGGAAATGGAAGGCGTTGGCGATTACTTCTGATACATCTTAAGCGACAGCGCGCGGTCAACGGCGGCGCGCACATTCTGCATAAGATCGGGCGCTTCCCGGGTCGCGGGGGACAGCGCCACATGCAGGAAAAACTCGCGCGTGCCGGCATTGCCCGTGACAGGGGAATGCGTCACATTCATGGCGCGGGCGCAGGGCATGGCGTTGACGTCGCGGATCAGATCAAGCAAAATGGGCGCGTAGGCGTTATCATCCAGCACGCCCGTGCGGCGCGCCTGCGCGTCTTCCACCTCAAAGAGGGGCTTGACCAGGCAGAGCAGCTCGCCCTCGCCGTGCAGAATCTGAGAGAAGGCGGGAATGCCTTTGCGCAGCGACAGATAGCTCAGATCGACCGTGCCCAGCGTGGGACGCGGCGAAAGGGAGAGAAGCTTTTCGTCCGAGATGTTGGTCTTTTCCAGATTGACCACGGCGGGATTCTGCCTGAGAGAGCCCATCAGCTGGCCATAGCCCACATCCACGGCATAGACCGTGGCGGCGCCGTGCTTGCACAGGCAGTCCGTAAAGCCGCCGGTGGAGGCGCCGGCGTCAATGCACACGCGGCCTTCCACACTGATGCCAAAATCTTTCAGCGCGCCCTCCAGCTTGAAGCCGCCCTTGGAGACATAGGGCATATCCAGCCCCTTTACATGCAGCTCCACATCGCTGCTGAGCAGCTGCCCTGCGCCCGTGACGCGCTGCCCGGCGGCATACACCTGCCCGGCGATCAGATAGGCGCGGGCTTCCCGCTCGCTGTCAAACAGCCCGCGCTGCAGCAGCAGATCAAGCGCTTTTGTTTTCCTGGCCATGGGAATCCTTTCTGCCATGCGGCACAAACCCGGAAAAGATGGTGCGTTCCCCGTCGCTGGACACGCGGATGGTGCCCTGATGGCTTTCGAGGGTCTTGCGCACGATATACAGCCCCATGCCGCGCCCTTCGCCATGCGAGGAGACGCCGGGCTCAAAGATGCGTTTCATATCCTTTGGCGCAATGGCGGGGCCGTTATTGGCAAAGGAGAAGGTGAAGCCGTGCAGATCCTCGCGCAGATGAATGCGCAGGCGCTTGTCGGGGGTGTGCTCCAGCGCGTCGATGGCGTTGTCAATGAGATTGGAGAATACGCGGCACATTTCCCAGGCTTCCATGGGCAGCTCCTTCCAGCCGCCGCTCACATTCACTTCCGTGAGCACGCCCGCCTCTTCGCAGTCGCTGAGCTTGGCGCGCAGCAGGGCGTTGATGGCGGGATTGTTCGTGCGCATGGCGCGCGAAACGGACTGCATATCGCCGTAGACCTTTTCCAGATAGTCGGCGGCTTCCTTGTATTCCTCCATTTCGATGAGCGAGAAGACGACCTGCAGATGATTGAGAAAGTCGTGCCGCTGGGCGCGCAGGGCGCGGTTGAGCGCGTCCATCTGGCTGACCATGTCGGTCAGCATGTCCGCTTCCTCGCTTTTGCGGCGTGCGGCGACGGCCTCGCGGATGTCCAGCACGGCTCCGAGGGTGACCAGCAGGGCGATCAGGCAGGTGACAATGCAGGTGAAAAGATTGCTTTCGACAAACAACACGACTGCCAGCGCCCACACGGCGGCGATCTGCGCGCTATTGACGATGATGGCGTAGGCGGAGTTCTTGTGCACGTCGATGGCTTTCTGTGGCTTTCTCATGAGGGCAGCAGCCTTTCGCGCAGAATGCCCAGCAAGCGTTTTTCGCTGCGGTGCACCTGCATCTGTGTCATTCCCAGACGGCGCGCGACATCGCGCTGGGAGAGATTTTTCAGAAATCGCAGCTCAATGAGCTCCCGGTCGTGGCCGGGAAGCGCGGACAAAAGCACCTCCACGGTGCGGCGATCTTCGCTGTTATTGAGGGAAGCATCCTCTCCGCCAATGATTTCGGACAGGGAAAAGCCGACCTCCGAAGCGCCCTCGTCCAGAGAGAGCGTGGACTGCGCTTCGCGGCTCAGCAGGGTATCCAGCGTCTTTTCCAGACTCCAGCCCAGCGCGTCGGATAATTCCTGCGCCGTGGGCTCCCGAAACAATTGCTGGGTGAGCTGACTGCGCATGCGGCTCAGCTGCGTGGTCTGCTCATGCAGGGAACGGGGCAGGCGGATGGCGCCGGCATGGTCGCGCAGCTCGTTGCGCACCGCGCCGGCGGCATATTGCGCGGCAAAGGCGGCAAAGGGCACGCCGCGCTCGGGCGCGTAGCTTTTCAGCGCCTTCACGCAGGCCATGGCTGCCGTCTGCCTGAGATCCTCTTCCTCCAGACCGTGCCCGGAAAAGCGACGCGCCACGCGCGTGCAAAGCGGCAGGCAATTTTCGACAGCGGCGGCAAGCGCCTCGTCTGACCGTGTGCGCGCGTATAGCTCCGCATACGATTGTAACTGCATCGCGTTCATTTATTTCACCCTGCGCAGCGTCATGCGCGCGCGTGTGCCGCCGTTTGCATCGGCAAAGAGCGCGACGTCGTTCATGATGGTTTTGAGAATTTCCGCTGTGACGGCGGCGTCGGGGGAGAGGGCGGGCGCGCCGCTGCGGCCGTCAAGGCGCAGTTCAAGCGTGACGCTGCCTTCCTCATCCGACATGAGGTCGCACAGCACGCGCGCGTCTGCGCGCTCTTCCGTGCTCAGCAGAAAATCAAGGGCTTCTTCCGCCGCCGTGCGCAGGTCCTCCAGCATATCCAGTGGCAGCTGATACGCCGCCGCCGCGCCGGACACCGCCATGCGCAGCAGAATGCCATAGGCGCGCTGTGCGGGAAAGCTGAAATGAACGTCCTTGTGAGTCATCGCTTGTCCACCACTTTCATATCGCTGCGGGGCAGCGTGGTCATCAGTGTAGCCTGCATGTCTTCCGCGTCCTCGCACCACCATTCGCGGGGCGCCAGAAGCGTGACGCCCTCATCGGGCAGATTGAGATAGACCGGCACCTTGCCGGGCTGGCGCATGAGCACCTCGCTGACCTCGGGAAACTGGCTGCGCCTGAGACGCAGAAACAATTTGACGGGCGCGCGGCGGGCGCGCTCCACATCGGGTATGTCCTCCTCGGGCGCGGGCAGGGGGAGCAGCGGCTCCACCACGTCTACCAGCAGCTTTGTGTCCTCATCTTCGCGCACGGACAGATGCCCCGTGAGCAGGATGGGGCTGTCCAGCTCCAGCATTTTGCTGTAACGCTCAAAAATGCGGGGGAAGAGCAGGCACTCGATCTGTCCCGTGAGGTCTTCCAGCGTGATAAAGCCCATCATGGTGCCTTTTTTGGTGGCCTTGGGCCGCAGCGCTGCCAGAATGCCACCCATTGTGACCTGCTTTCCGTCCTCCTCCAGACCGCCGTTCGGGCGATCCTTGAGATCTGTCACCCAGGAGGTGTTGATCTCCAGCGCTTCCAGCTCCTTGCGGTATTCATCCAGCGGATGCCCCGACACATACACGCCCGTCATTTCCTTTTCCATGGACAAAAGCTGCTTGTAGGGGTATTCGCCCACATCGGGGTAGGTATCCTCTGTCATCAGCTGCGCCGTGGGCTGACCCAGGTCAAACAGCGAAATCTGCCCGGATATATTCTGCCTGCGTTTGTTGGAGTTGGCCTCCATGGCCTGATCGAACACGCGCATGCACTGCAGGCGCGTGGCGTTCATGCCGTCAAAGCAGCCTGCCATGATGAGGCTTTCCACGCAGCGCTTGTTGACGCTTTCGGTGTCGATGCGGCGGCAGAAATCAAACACATCGCGATAGGGACCGGTGAGCGTGCGCTCCAGCACAATCGCGTCCACAGCGGAGTTGCCCACGTTCTTTACGCCGCTCATGCCCATGCGCACGCATTTGATGCCGCGCCCGTCCGTTTCCACGGTGAAGCGGCGGTCGGATTTGTTGATGCTCGAGGGCAGCACGGGGATGCCCTTCTTGCGGCAATACTGGATATAGCCCGCAATTTTGGCGGCGTTGCCCACCACGCTGTTCATCATGGCGGCCATGAATTCGGCGGGATAATGGTATTTGAGCCAGGCGGTTCTCAGCGACACCACCGCATAGCA
>CAMGDO010000056.1 GCA_946042585.1 uncultured Clostridia bacterium | reverse complement strand
ATATAGCCCGGGCGGCCGCAGAGAATTTCGATGGGCAATTCGCTGCCGTCGTGCATGAAGATTTTCGCAGGCTTCTGATTGGGGTTGCAGCCGTATTTCAGTTCAAATTCTTTCATGATGTCGTCGCTCCTTTGTCACTGGTGCTTGTTGAGAATGCGCTGCTCGAAGCTGCCGCCGGACAGCTCGGTGTAGCGCACAAACAGCGAAATCCTGTTATCCGCATTCAGGCTTTCCCACAGCTCCCGGGTGAAGGCGTCGATATCCTGGGGAATGACGGTGCGTTCCGGCTCGCCCTGGAAGGTGGGGATGACGGGATGACCGTCGCATACATAGGTGTGCAGGAAATGCCCCAGCCCGGGAAGCGCGGGGTATTCGTAGAAGAAGCGCGCGCAGGCGCTGCCCTGGGCGTCGGCGGCTTTGAGAATGGACATTTTATAGCTGCCATCGCGCGCCTGCAGACCGGAAATGCGAGGCGTCCAGTTGGGACCGTCATGCTCAAAGCGGCGGGTGCGCAGCGCATTTTCCCAGCTTTCGCCGCGGGAAAGATACTCCCAGATGGTATCCGTCTGATCGCCGTTGGTGACAATCAGGCCGCAGCCTGCCTCGCGCACGGGATGATAGATGATCAGGCTGGGATCCACCATGAGGCTGGGGTCATGCGCCTGGGTGCGGATGCCGTCCTTTTCTTCAACAAACACGCGGTTGCGGCTGTTGACGCTGCGGCCCATGATGAAATAGGCGGCGACCGCCTGCCTGCCGTCGGGGGTGACGCCCAGCACAATGCCGCGGCCGGGATAGGTGTTGCCTGAAAGCCGTTCCTGCATGGAGATGGTTTCGTATACGTTCATTGGATCAGTCCTCCTTGATGATGACGGTGCGGCCGCGGACGCTCAGGCGTCCCTGACAGAAAAGGGAAACGGCCTTTGGCAAAAGCTCCCATTCCGCCTGTTCCATGATGCGCTTTTGCAGCGTTTCGGGGGTATCGCCGCTGCAGACCGGCACCGCTTTCTGGGCGATGATGGGGCCGCCGTCGCATTCCTCGGTGACAAAGTGCACCGTGGCGCCCGACAGCTTGACGCCATAGGCCAGCGCAGCCTCGTGCACGTGCAGTCCATAATAGCCCTTGCCGCAGAAAGAAGGAATGAGCGCGGGATGCACATTGATGATGGCGTTGGGATAGCTGTCCACCAGCTCATGGGTGAAGATGACCATGCAGCCGGCCAGAACCACCAGCTGAATATCCAGCGCCCGGAGCTTTTCCACCAGCGCCACGGTCATGGCTTGATTGGAGGGAAAGCTGCTGCGGGGAAGGACATAGCCGGGGACACCGGCATTTGCCGCGCGTTCCAGGGCATATGCGCCCTCCCGGGAGGAGATGACGGCTGCGATTTCGCCGCCGCCCAGCTCGCCGCGCGCCTGCGCGTCAAGCAGCGCCTGCAAATTGGTGCCGCCGCCGGATACCAGCACGGCAATGCGGGTTTTGCGCTCGTTCATCGGGCTTGCTCCTTTGATTTGATGCTTTGCAGAAGGGGCAGCAGCATGCCGCCCAGCGAATTGCCCGCGACGACTGCAAGGATAAAGAGCAGGGCGCGGACGGATACGATGCCGGACAGAGCGAAATAGCCCATATCGGCGATGGAATGCTCAAAGCCGCTGAGAATGAAGACCGGCACGCAGAAGAACAGGGCGGCGGTGCTTTTCTGATCGCGGTAGATGCTGACGGCCAGATACATGAGCACGCCGCACAGCACGCCGCGAATGAATGCCTGCGGAAGGGCCTGTTCCAGCCTGGCGGCGCACAGAATCTCTGCGCGCGCGCCCAGCGCGGGGAGGGCGTAGGCGATGATGGGCCCAAGACAGCAGGCCGCCAGGGCGTTGCCCAATAGCGCCAGCAGCAGGGAGCGAACAGCCGCGCGGTCGTGCCGCTCGGGCAGAAAGCCCACGCGGCCGGTGAAGAGCGCATAGCCCCGCATGCAGATGCACAGCAGCGCGACGGAGAAAAGAACGGCGCCTGCATAGGCATTTTCGCAGGCCAGATATACGCAGCAGCCAATCAGAATGAGAATGCCGGCGGAAACGCCGCTGAGGAGTTCATTCAGCATAGGATGATTTTTTCTTCGGCGGAAATGATATCGCCCATCACATAGGCGTTCTCGCCGTTCGCGCGGAGAATCTCAAGCGCGGCGCCGGCTTCCTGCGCAGGCACCACAATGCTCATGCCCACGCCCATGTTGTAGGTGTTGAACATATCGCGCTCGGGAATATTGCCCCACTGGGCGATCATATCGAAGATGGGCAGCACCCGGATGTCGGCGCGGCGGATTCGGGCGCACAGACCATCGGGAATGGAACGCGGGATGTTTTCATAGAAGCCGCCGCCGGTGATGTGGCTGATGCCCCGCACATGCACCCGCTCAAGCAGCTGAAGCACGGGCTTTACATAGATGCGGGTGGGGGTCAGCAGCGCCTCGGCGATGGTGCGGCCGCCCAGCTCACTGCGCGGGACGTACAATTCGGGGTTGTTGCTGTCGATATCAAATACCTTGCGGCACAGGGAGAAGCCGTTGGAGTGAATGCCGGTGGAGGGCAGGGCGATGATGACGTCGCCGGGCGCCATCCGGTTCTTGTCGATGATCTTCTTTTTATCCACGATGCCGACGGCAAAGCCCGCCAGATCGTATTCGTTTTCCGGCATCATGCCGGGATGCTCGGCTGTTTCGCCGCCGATGAGCGCAGCGCCGGATTGCACACAGCCCTCCGCCACGCCGCTGACGATGGCGGCGATCTTTTCGGGCACGTTCTTGCCGCAGGCGATGTAGTCAAGGAAGAACAGCGGGCGCGCGCCGCAACAGATGATGTCGTTGACGCACATGGCCACGCAGTCCACGCCGATGGTGTCATGCTTGTCTGTCAGGATGGCCAGCTTGAGCTTGGTGCCCACGCCGTCCGTGCCGGAGACCAGCACAGGCTCTTCCATGCCGGCCATGGGCAGACCAAAGCAGCCGCCAAAGCCGCCCACATCGTCCAGACAGCCCTCGCTGCGGGTGCGGGCAATGTGCTTTTTCATCAGTTCCACCGCGCGATAACCGGCGGTGATGTCAACGCCTGCGGCGGCATAGCTGTCAGATCGGGAGTTTGAATGCATGAAGGATAGCTCCTTTCGGCTTATTCTTTGCCATTGAGGCAATAGGTGCACAGCTTGCACGGCTCCAGTCCGATGGACTCGATCAGGCCGTCGATGGTCTGGAATTCCAGCGAGGCAAAGTGCATTTTTTCGCTGATGGTCTGGCGCAGCTTCCGGCCGCGATCGGTGTGCGGATCGCTGTATTCATCCAGATACTGCATGCCCTCTTCTCCCTCCAATTCCATGATGACGCGGCGGGAGATGAGGTCCATATCGCTGGTGGCACGGGAGAAATTGAGATATTTGCAGCCGTACATGATGGGCGGGCAGGCAGAGCGGATATGCACGGCCTTTGCGCCGTTGGCGTAGAGAAACTCGACCGTTTCACGCAGCTGTGTGCCGCGCACAATGGAGTCATCCACAAAGAGCAGGCTTTTGTTCTTGATGAGCGCGTGCACCGGCAGCAGCTTCATCTTGGCGATTTTGTTGCGGTCGCGCTGGCTGGTGGGCATGAAGGAGCGTGACCAGGTGGGGGTGTACTTGATGAAGGCGCGGGCAAAGGGAATGCCGCTGCGGTGCGCATAGCCGATGGCGTGGGGGGTGCCGGAATCGGGCACGCCGCCGACATAATCAATATCCTGCGCCACGCCTGTCTGCTGATCGTGCTCCGCCATGGATTCGCCGCAGCGGTAACGCATGGCTTCCACATTGATGCCTTCATAGGTGGAGGCAGGATAGCCGTAATACGTCCACAGGAAGGAGCAGATGCGCATTTCCTTTTCGGGCGGGCACAGCTGCACGGCGCCCTCCGCGGTGATTTTCACAATCTCGCCGGGGCCCAGCTCGCGCTGCGGCTCATAGCCGAGCTTTTCGCAAGCGAAGGATTCAAGCGATGCGCACCAGCCGTTTTCGCCGCGCCCCAGCACCACGGGCAGTCGTCCGCGCAGGTCGCGCGCGGCAATCAGCGAGCCGTCTTCCCGCAGAATCAGGATGCTGGCGGTGCCGTCAATGACGCGCTGGGCAAAGCGAATGCCCTCGACAAAGTCGCTCTTCTGATTGATCATGGCGGCAGTGAGCTCGGTGGCGTTGACAGCGCCGCCCGTCATGGCGTCAAAGTGCCCGCCGCTGAAGGAAAGATACTGGTCGATGAGCGCGTCGGCGTTGTTGATGATGCCCGTGACGCAGATGGCATAGGTGCCCAGATTGGAGCGGATGAGCAGCGGCTGGGGATCATAATCGCTGATGCATCCGATCGCAGAGCGTCCCTGCATCTGCTCAAACACATGCTCGAACTTGGTGCGGAAGGGCGAATTCTCGATGCTGTGGATCTGGCGCTGCAGGCCGATGGCGTCGTCATAGGCGGCTATGCCGCCGCGCCTGGTGCCCAGATGGGAATGATAATCCGTGCCGAAAAAAACATCCTCGATTGCGTCATGATGGCAGGCTGCGCCGAAGAAACCGCCCATATAAAATCACCTTTCCCTCATTGAAACTGAATTTCGATGATGAAATGCCGATGGAATCAGGCAAAAAACAGCCTGGAGAGCGTCATGGGATCGACATATTCGCCGTCCCTGTACACGCGCATGTTGCCCGAGGCAATCTCGTCAATCAGCATGACCTCGCCATTCTGATCATAGCCGAATTCAAACTTGATATCATAGAGCACCAGCCCCTTTTCCTTCAGGTCGTCGGCGACAATCTGCGTAATCTTGCGGGTCATTTCCTTCACGTCGTCATACTGCTTTTCGGTCATGATATGCAGCGCCGCCAGCGCGTCCCGGGTGACCAGCGGATCGCCCTTTAAGTCGTTCTTGAAGGTCATTTCCACATAGGCGGGAAGATCTGCGCCCTCCTGAATGTATTCGCCATAGCGGCGGATGAAGGAGCCCACGGCCTTGTGGCGGCAGATCACTTCTAGACCATGGCCGAACACTCTGGCAGGCAGCACCTCCATGGTGGTATCCGCAAGATTGGCGCTCACATAGTGGGTGCGGATGCCGGCGGCGTTGACCTTTTCAAAGAAATAGACGGACATGCGCAGGTTGACGTCGCCCACGCCCTCAATGGTCAGCCCCACGGAGTTTTCGCCGGGATCAAACACGCCGTCCTTACCGGTGCAGTCATCCTTGAATTTGAGCAGATAATTGCCGTTTTCCAGCGCGAAGACGTCCTTGGTCTTGCCAGTATAAACCTTGTTCATGATAGTTTCCTCCAAAATAATTTTTAATAATCTTTCATTGGATGGGGTTACCCGTGAAGCCTTTCGTTCAGCGCGGCGTCCTTTTCCAGCACGGCCTGCGCTTCGCGCGCGCGCTTTTCGTCCAGCCTGCGGACGAGGGCGGCGTCCTCCACCGATAGAATCTGCGCGCACAGCAAAGCGGCGTTGGCTGCGCCGTTGATGGCGACGGTGGCTACAGGAATGCCGGAGGGCATCTGCACGGTGGACAAAAGCGCGTCCATGCCGTCCAGCGCCTGAGATTTGCAGGGAATGCCGATGACGGGGAGCGTGGTGTTGGCGGCGAGGGCGCCGGCCAGATGCGCGGCCATGCCGGCGGCGGCGATGATGGCGCCAAAGCCGTTGGCGCGCGCGCTGCGGGCAAAATCACGCGCCTGATCGGGCGTGCGGTGCGCCGAATAGACGTGCACCTCGCAGGGAATTTCCAACTGGGCGAGAACATCAATGGCCTTCTGTACGATCGGCAGATCGCTGTCGCTGCCCATCACGATTCCGACTTTCTTCATTGGCGAAACCTCCTTGATAATAGAAAATGGGCACACCTGCAAGGGAAATCATCCTGTAAGTGTGCCCAGACGGTCGGCATGATACGGGCGTTTGCCCGCGCATTTTCTGCTCCCATGTGGTTCTCCACAAATCCCGTCAGTCACAGAAAAAGGCAGATGAACGCGCATGCACTCATCTTTGAACGCATGTTCAGTATAACACGAACAAAAATAGATGTAAATAGCGAAATGTTCACAAATTAAGGGAAATATACACAAAACGACGGAACATGAAAGAAGAAACCCGAACGAAGAGTGGGCTATGAATCTTCTTTTGTTTTTTCCGGCTGCTGGCTGAGGGCTTTCAGGAAAGCCTGCTGCAGGGCGGGCGTGCCGGAGAAGGAGCGTCTGCAGCGATTAAGAATGGATTGAATCTCCACATGGGCGGACAGAATCTCCTCATGCAGCTCGCGGGCGGATACGCGCAGCGCGCCGCCGCCCAGAATGATGAGCTGCTCCAGCGCATCGGAGGTGGCTACGCGCACGCGGTGCTGGCGGGAAATCTCGCGCGTGGTCTTTTCGATATAGTTGTCCGCCGTTTCGGCTTCCCGGGTATAGACGATGTGAATGCCGTGGTATTCTTCCGTGGCGCCGGGATTGCCGTGCACCCGGTAGGCGTCATACACAAGAATGACCTCGCAGGGGTGGAACCCCCGGAAATTGCACAGAATGTCCGCCA
>CAMGDO010000055.1 GCA_946042585.1 uncultured Clostridia bacterium | reverse complement strand
ACATCAGCCATGGCACGTCAAACCCCTGCACGGATTCCGTCTCGCGGATGGTGCGCGCACCGGCTATACAGCCGCGATAGCCCACATTGATGCCGAAGCGAACCAGACGGTCGGCATCCACATGGCACACCAGATCATGAGCCAGGGAAAGGTAGGTGTTGCGGCGGCCTTCCAAAATGGCGCGGACACGGCTGAAAAACTGCCGCTGGGAATCGCTTTGCGAAAACTGGCAGGCATAATCAATGAGGTTTCGTGTGCTCCGGGCGGGAGAAGATGGGATTTCCCGAATGGCCCGGCGGACAAACAGCTCGATGAGCTGCTCAGCTGCACCGGGGCGGGCTGCCTGAAATGTCATACCTGTGCTCCTTTTCCTGCGCGAATACACTCATTTGCAGTGTATCGGAACTTGCGCTGTATTGCAATCGACAAAAAGACGAAAGTGTCGAAAATTACGGGCTGTTCTGCGTGTATTCATCCACCAGAAGGGCGGTGTGACGGATGCAGCTTTTGATGGCATCGACAAAGTCTTCTGCAGGCATGCATTCTTCCTCCTGCAGCCAGCGCAGAATGGCATCAAGAAAGGCGTCGGTATAGAAATTGACAAAAACGGCGCTGGCCTCTTTATTTCCGGCACGCTCCTTGCTGCAGATCAGCTCGTGCAGAAAGGGCTGCAGAACTTCACGGAAATGATCCTTGAGCGAGTTTTGCCCTTCAATCCGAAGTGCCTTGCGGTAGAATAGCCTGTTCTGATAGAAATATCCGCAGATGCTCGAAATATAGCCCCATAAACGCTCGGAAGGGTTGGCGGAAGGGGGCAGCGTGAGCATCAGCGGAATGACTTCCGTATCAAAAATCCAGTATATAAGCTCGTATTTGTCTTTGAAATGATAATAGAAGCTGGTGCGGTTCATGCCGCATTTGCAGCAGATGTCGGCAATGCCGATCTTGCCAAAGGGCTGCTTTTCCATCAGCTCTCTGAGCGCGCGGGCAAACGCGTATTTGGTTAGATTGGAATCAGCCAAGCTTTTTCCCTCCAATCCGGCGCAAATGCCATGAAATCAGGCGAGAATTGGACAACTCAACTATACTCCGTGAGAACGGAAAGTGCAGAGCAGGCGCTTTATTGCGCGGCCTGCGCGATGAGCGATTCGAGCTTTTCCAGTGTGACGGAGCCCACGGCGTTATAGGTGATGATGCCGTTTTCATCGATCACGACGGTCTGCGGCAGCATGGTGGAGCCGCCAAAAGACTGAATCACCGTGCCGCTTTCATCCAGCGCGAAGGGCATCAGATAATCAAACCTGGCCAGATAGCCTTCCACATTGTCGGTGACAAGGCTGGAATGAATGGCGATCACGCAGACGCTGTCGCCATACTGGCGGGCGACTGCGTCAAAGAAGGGCAGCTCGTTGCAGCAGGGCGTGCACCAGGTGGCCCAGAAATTGACAATGGTGATTTTGCCGCGTGAGGAGGAAAGCGAGAAAGACGCGTCCCTGCCATACAGGGGCACGGTGAAATCGGGCGCGCGCATGCCGATCTCCTTGCCTGTGGGGATGCTGTCATCCGCGGGCGCTTCGGTGGCAGAAGGAGACGCGATGCCATCCGCGGGGGACTGTGTGCCGGGAGCGTAAAGATTGACATACCAAAACGCGACGAGCAGCACAAGCAGCGCCGCCGCCCAGGCGATGATGCGCCTTGTGCGATATTTGCGCCGGACGTTGGGCGCAGAGGCGGCGATTTCGGGGCTGTGCAGCGTGATGCGCCCGGCTTGGAAGAAAATCGCCTGTTCGGGGCAGTCGTTCATGCACTTTCCGCAATGGATGCATTCATGATCGCCCACCCGATTGATATCCATCGGGCAACGGCTGACACATCGGCCGCAGTCTGTGCAGCGGGAGACGTCCACCTTGACGCCTATGACCGCCACGCGCGCAAACAGACCATATATCGCGCCCAGCGGGCACAAAAATCGGCAGAAAGCGCGATAGATGAATACGCAGGCAGCCAGGATGAGCAGCAGGATGATGAACTTGCGCGTGAAAAGAATGCCGAGCATGGAGAATTTATCGGCGTTTGCGGGGTGGGACAGCAGACCGACGGCGCCTTCCAGCGTGCCGGCGGGGCAGATATACTTGCAGAAAGCGGGCAGCGGCAGGCTCTGCAGCGAATACCATAGCGGAAGAATCACCACAAAGAGCGCCAGTAGCGCATATTTTGTGAAACTGAGCACGCGCGTCACGCGGCTTTTTGAAAGCTTGGGCGTGGGCAGCTTGTGCAGTAAATCCTGCATCAGCCCAACAGGACACAAAAAGCCGCAGATCGTGCGTCCAAGCGTCAGACCAAAGAGCAAAAGTATTCCCAGCACATAGGTGGGCGCGCGGTTGCCGGACGCGGCAAGGGCATTCTGCAGCGCGCCCAGCGGGCATGCGCCGATGGCCCCCGGGCAGGAATAGCAATTAAAGCCGGGCACGCAGAGCGCTTTGATCTTGCCGGTATAGATATTGCCGGTGATAAACCCCTTGAGATGGGCGTTATAGAGCAGCGCGGCATATAGCTGGATGAGGCGGCGCTGCGTGGGCAGATAACGTTTGAGCCGGTTTTTCAGTTTAGCCAAGGCCGATACACTCCGTACAGATATTGATGGCTTTCACCAGAACGTCATAGAGACCGCCGTTGAGCACGCCCAGCACAATCAGGACGGCGGCGATCGCGTACAGCGCGATGCGCAGGGCGGTCAGTGGCAGGGGCTTTTGTTCTTTCTTTGGCTGACTGGCAGCCTTGGGCGCGCTTTTGAGCGCTGCTGCTTCTCGCTCCATGCTGCGGTCGAGGCAGACGGACGCGGCAACCAGAATAAGAAGGGTGAGAGCAAGATAAGGGAATACATGCCGTATCAGGCTGCCCATCACCTGCTCCAGATCCCAGGAGACAAAGTGCTCGCCGTTGCCCAGATAGACAAGCGTCATGGCGGCGCAGGGCAAAAGCGCGATGCATGCGAGCCACCCGATTCGTTTGCGCAGCTTTTCTTCCCGCTGGGCATCCTCCGTAAGTCCGGTCACGCGCGCTTTGAGCAGATGCAGGCGGTATTTGGCCGGAAGCTTCGTTTTTTCTTTCGCAGGCGGGCAAAAGGCCTGCACGCACAGCGTGATAAGCAACAGCGCTGCATAGGCAAGAAAAGGAAGTCGCAGTGCTTTCAGGTGCGCGCTGACTGTTTCAACACTGAAAACGGGAGAGAGATGGACGCCGCTGTCGGACAGATTCTCGGGGCTGTTTCCTTCCATATAAATAGCAGCGCATTGCAGACACAGCGCAAGCACAAGCAAAAGCGTTGCGACGGTCATACAGATACGCAGATAACGCAGCAGTTTCGCCATGAATCCGTTCCTTTCCTGATGTATCATGGAATATGGATATTATAGCACAACGGGAGAATGAGGTGCAACAGTCTGCACGACAGGAGGATGCCGGGCGGCCTTAACGACTGTATTTGCTTGACAGAAGTGTTTCAGATACCTATAATAATTGACACAATACTCTGCAAGGAGGATAGAATGATGAAGCGATTCAGGATGATTGTTGCACTGATGCTGGTATTGTTCATGGGTATGAACGCCGTTGCTGCGGCGGCTGAGACTATATACTATCAGAAGGGAGATCAGATCGAAGATTTCACCGTGACGACCTGCGACGGAAAAACCTTCACGCTCTCCGAGGTGCTTAAGGAAAAGGAAATGGTGCTCATCAATATCTGGGCGACCTGGTGCGGTCCCTGCCGCAGAGAATTCCCCTATATGGAACAGGCGTATGAGCAGTATGCCGATAAGGTGGAAATCATTGCGCTGTCCTGCGAGCCCACGGATACGGATGATGTGCTGACAGAGTTTGCAGCGGAAATGGGATTGACCTTCTGCCTTTCGCAGGATACGACGGAGTTTGCAGCCAAATTCGGCGTAACGAGCATCCCCACCTCCATCGTGGTTGATCGCTTTGGCACAATCTGCTTTATTGAGGCGGGTTCCATGCCGGATGCGGACAGCTTTGCCCGTCTGTTCGACGCTTTCCTGGGCGAGGACTACACCGAATCCGTGCTGCTGGACGGCGTTCCCGCGCGGCTGCCCGATGCGGAGGCTTCGCCGGCTGAAGAACTGTCTGCTGCACTGAACGCAGAAGGCGCGCAGCTGGTGTTTGAAGGTGCGGACGATGTAAATGCCTGGCCGATGGTGGTGTGTGAAAAGGATGACCGTCTGGTGGCGGCTTCTTCTAATACATGGGTGGATGGCAGCTATGCCGCGCTGTCCACAAAGGTGAACGCCAAGGCAGGCGATGCGGTGGTGGTGACCTTCAAGACCTCGACCGAAGCGGCCTTTGATCTTTTTACCATCAGTATCAATCAGGCTGCGGTCAAGTCCTTTAGCGGCGAGCACGACTGGATGACCTATGCATGGCCGGTGGAAGCGGATGGCGAATACACCGTGGAATTGGTCTACAGGAAGGATGTCATGAGCGGGGACGGCGATGACTGCGTGTGGGTGGACTGCGTAGCTGTTGTTTCCGGCGAGGAAGCAGAAGCAGCGCTGGCTGCCAATCCCGTATATCCCACAGCAAGCGAGAATGCGCTGCTTATGACGACAGAAGGCGGCAGAGAAATCGTGTTTGACGATCCCAATGGCTTTCTGAACGTTTACTTCGGCGATTTCAAAGCCTATATCATCGGCAGTGAAACAGCGGACTTTCTGGCAACCATCACGGCGGATATTGATCCTGAAACTGCGTTTTTCTACTGCAATTATGATGGCGCTACGGTGAGCCTGACGCAGGCGATGACGAAAAACGGTTATCAGGTGCAGGGAGGCGTGGACAACCTGGAAACAACCGGCTATGAGTATACCAGTATGTTCCTGTATGCCGATATGGACAGCGATCCTGTTCTCGTAGCGCTGTATTTCCTGGATGAACTCAACGTCAATTCCTTTGTGATGAACAATCTGGTGGATGCAAATGGAGTGGCGTTGTGCTCCTGGATGTATGCCGACGGAACGCTGCCTGCTACGAATGATACGGAGGATTCTGCCGCAGCGGTCGGCTATGAATCTACCTACACCGTCAGATATGTGGATCAGGATGGCAGCCCCGTGGCGGGCGTGATGTGCCAGGTGTGCGATGAATCCACCTGTCAGGTGTTCGTCTCGGATGCAGAGGGTGTGTGCGCGTTTACGCTGGCGCCCTATGCCTGGGAGATTCATACACTGCGCGTGCCCGATGGCTATACCGGCGATACTGAGACGGTGACGATCGCACCGGTGGAGGGCGGAGAACTGGTCTTCATACTGACCAAAAACTAAGGCGGCACGGCTTCAAAAAAACAGCTCCGTATGGAAATCATACGGAGCTTTGCTTTTGGAAAATTTTGAGACCAAAGGACAGGCGGGCGGCGGTTTACCAGCAGACTTCATAAAAATGACACTGATGGCGAACGCCCCGGTATTCAATTTCTGTCACCCGGTCGAAGGGCTGCATGCCGCATTTTTCCATTACGCGGCGGCTGGTGTGGTTTACGTCGAAGAACCCGGCGATGACCTTTTGAAAGCCCATGACTTTGAGCTGAGCAATTACGGCGCGCACAGCTTCCGTTGCATAGCCATGCCCCTGGAAATCCGGATGAATGACATATCCGATTTCAATGGTGCGTTCTTTCATGCCGCAATCATTGACAAAACCGATCAGCCTGTCATGCAGATATATGCCGTATTCCAGATGCCACGTGTCATCGCCTGTTTCTGGCGGAAAGCGGCGTTACAGGGTGATATCCGCGTTGTCGCGTGCGATATTTGCAAGCAGCGGACGCACCTTGCGGTTGAGCGCTTCCACCTGCTGTGCGCAGCGGCCGGTGTACAGCGTGGGCTCGAGAAGCGCATTCATGTCGTTTTCATCCAGGCAGAAAGCGGGCTCGGCAGCCAGACGCGCCAGCAGATCGCAGCTTTCTCCTTCCTTCATCCGGGCGGTAGCTTCCATGGAACAGCGGCGGATAATTTCGTGCAGCTGCTGTCTGTCGCCGCCGCGCTTCACCGCTTCCATCAATAGATTCTCCGTGGCGATGAAGGGCAGGTATTCGCGCACAGTCCGCTCGATGATCTTTTCATTCACATGCAGACCGTCCGTCACATTCTGGCACAATCTCAGCACGGCGTCAGCACACAAAAAGCCTTCGGGCAGCGAGATACGGCGGTTGGCGCTGTCATCGAGCGTGCGCTCAAGCCACTGTGTGGAGGCGGTCATGGGCGCGTTGAGGGCGTCTGCCATCAGATAGCGGGACAGCGAGCAGATGCGTTCCGAACGCATGGGATTGCGCTTGTACGCCATGGCGGAGGAACCGATCTGATTCTTTTCAAAGGGCTCTTCCACCTGCCGGTCATGCTGCAAAAGGCGGATATCGTTTGCCATGCGATAGCAGCTCTGGGCGATGGCGGAAAGGCAGGAGAGGATGCGGCTGTCGAGCTTGCGCGGATAGGTTTGCCCGCAGACGGCAAAGCAGGCGTCAAAGCCGAAATCGGAAGCGATGAGACGGTTCATTTCATCGATTTTGGCTTCGTCGCCGTCAAACAGCTCCATGA
>CAMGDO010000054.1 GCA_946042585.1 uncultured Clostridia bacterium | reverse complement strand
GAGATTCCTCTACGTCTCGTGGGCTCGGAGATGTGTATAAGAGACAGTGAATGATCACGCCGTGATTCTGCATCAGCAGCACATTCTCGTGCACCGTGGGCAGCCCGCCGCCGGTAGACACGATGCACGGCGGCTTGCCGATCAGCTCAATCAGCACGCCGGCCTCGGCATTGCGGAAAAACGGCTCGCCCAGCGTCTGAAAAATATCAATGACGGACATGCCCATCATCTCGCTGACACGCTGATCCGTATCGACAAACGGCAAACCCATATTCGCCGCCAGCCTGCGCCCCAGGCTTGTTTTGCCTGCTCCGGCCATGCCCACCAGAAAAATGTGCATATTAAGCATCCCATCATCTCCTTTTGTACCATAATCGCATCATATCACAACAATCATGGAATTGCAACAAAGCACGCAACTTTTCCCGGCTGATAATGCATTTTTTATGTCAGAAATGCCACACTGATGGCAGGAGGTGAGCTCATGACGAATAACAAACGACGTGTTCCGCCAAATGAACGGTTGTTTGTTTCCACGCCGCGCACGCACCGCATGCGCCGTTCTCAGCGCACGCAGCATTGACTCATCCGGACTGTCCCTGCGGCAGTCCGGTTTTTCTGTCAGGCAGCTCGCTCGCAATAGCCGCGCCCAGGATCAAAAACACGCCGCAGATTTCCGCTGCGCTGACTGGCTCGCGCAGCAGCAGCGCAGACAGCACAATGGCAGACGCTGGGTCAATATAGCTCAGCAGCGCGATGGTCTGCGCTTTCAGATGCGAAACAGAAGCGAAATACAGCGCGTATGCCACGCCCGTATGCACCACACCCACCAGCAGCACCAGCGCCGCAGCAGCAGACGTGCATGACGTGTGCCATGAGCGCTCCATCCAAAGCACATAGGGCGCCAGCACCAGCGCCGATGCGCCCAGCTGCACAATGGTTTTGTCATAGGTCGGCATTGCGGTCAGGCGTTTGTTGAGCAGCACCACCCCGGCATACAGCACCGCCGCGCCCAGCCCCAGCGCAATCCCCCGCAGGCTTCCCTGCGCTTCCTGCCGTCCTATCCCCGATACCAGCACCATGCCGCAGAGCGCCGCTGCCACGCACAGAAGCTTTCTGCGCGTCAGATGCTCCTGAAAAAGCACAGCGGATGCCATCGTCACAAACACCGGCGCCATATAATAGCACAGCGTCGCCAGCGCCACGGTGGTATGATTGTACGCCTCAAACAGCAAAATCCAGTTGAAGCCGATCATCGCGCCGGACAGAATCAGCAGCGGCAGATTCTTGCGGATGGCTGCGCCGCTTGGCCGCTGACGCCGCAGCGCCATCGCCAGCACCAGAAACAGCGTGCCAATCAGCCCCCGCGCCATCGCCAGAAGACCGGAGGGCAGCGGAATATATCTCCTGAACAGCCCGATGGTGCCAAAGATCAGCATGGACAGCACGAGCTTTCCCTGCGCGCTTCTTTTCTTTTGCATCTGCTTCACCCCAGGGCATGATTATAGCATAGTTCTTTGTCTTACGCACGGCACAAACAGCGCAAATACAAAAGGAACCCCGTGAAGGCAAAGCCTCACGGGGCGGGCCGGGAAGGACAAAGGGCAGAAAAGAAATGAAATCCTGCCGTATCGACGGCATTCCGGCCGCTTGGTGCGGGGGCGCCGGCGCAGCAGGCTGCCGCGCTTCGCCTGAACCGCCTGACAGCTTTTTTCTTCGGCTGTCAGGCTTACTTTCTCCCGCTTGCGTGCGTGCAATACATCCAGTTTATGCCAGCACCTTACTTGCGAATATACAGAATGCCCAGCGTGTTGGGGCCGCAATGGCAGGCAACGGTGCAATGGGCGTCGGTATCAAGGATTTCTTCAAAATGCTGATACGCCACGATCTCGCTGCGCACGGCCTCCGTCACGCCGTCCGCCACAGGCGTATGCGTCAGCATGATGCGCGTCTGGTCAATATCCGTCGCACCGCTCAGGCGGTCGCGAACATACATACGCAGCGCCTTTTCAAACGAGCCGCGGTATTTTTTACCCACCAGCATTTTGCCCTCGCGCACCTCAATACAGGGCTTGATGCCCAGCAGATTGGCGCCCAGCGCCGCCAGCGCCGAGCAGCGCCCACCCTTACGCAGATAATCGAGCTTGTCCACCACAAAGCTCGCATCCACATGGCGGGCCACATCGCGCATCTTTTCGGCGATTTCCGCCGCGCCGAGCGTGCCCTGCGCAGCCAGCTCTGCGCCCGCCATCACCACCAGTCCCTGACCGGTGCTGAGATTGCGCGAATCCACGACATGCACATTGGCAAATCTCTTCGCCGCCTCGCAGGCATTGTTAAAGCACACGGACATTTCACCGCTGATGGTCACATGCACCAGACCGTCGCAGCCGCTGAGCTGCCGGGCAAAGAATTCCTCATAATCCATCTGGCTGACCGCGGAGGTGGTGCACAGCGCGCCGCCAGCTGCCACATGCGCGAAGATATCATCCGTTGTGATCTCTTCGCTATCCTTGTATGCCACGCCATCCTTGACGACATACAGCGGAATTATCCCCACATCAAACCGCTCCAGAAGCTGCGCTGACAGATCGCAGGTGCTGTCGGAAGTGATTCTGATTTTCATGCCTTTAAGTACTCCTTTTCTGGGATAGGTTTCATCCTTTCATTTTGCATTATGCATCCCGGAAGTCAACTGAACATCAACAAATGTTCATATTCTGCAATTCGTGTTTTGCTGCAGTTCGTAAAGAGAATGTCATGTTTCCTTTCTTGTTTTTCCCGCTGCATCGTGGTACACTGATGTGCAAAGGAGTGAAGCGTATGTCCGCGCATCCATTAGATCATTTCTATTCGCCATCTCAGCGCGTGCGCTATCGGGATGCGATGCTGCGCCGATACAGCTGCCGTGCCTTTTCCGGCGTTTTGGATGCGCCCACACTGGCGGCGCTCAATTATGCCGCGGCGCGCGTGTGTCTGCCCGGCACACGCATCGTCATCACCGACTGCACGGACGCGCTTTTCTTTGGCGTACCCCTCGTCGGACGCATTCACGGAATGAAGAAATGCGCCTGTATCATTGCATCCTCCCGTTTGGAGAATCCCCGCCTTCTGTCGGGCATCAGCGGCGAAGCCTTCATTCTGGAGGCTGCCGCCATGAACGTGGGCACCTGCTGGGTCAGCGGCTCCTATCGCCGAAAGCAGGTGCAGGTTGAATTGAAGGACGACGAGTTTGTAGCCGCCGTAACGCCGCTGGGCATGCCGCTCAAATCTCCCGGGCAGGTGATTCGTCACCGCAAGCCGCTGTCGCAAATCTGCCTGAGCGCGCCCGACCAGTGGCCGCTGTGGGCCTACCGGGCGGCGGAAGCCGTGCGCATCGCGCCCTCGGCGGTCAATCTGCAGCCCTGGCGTCTGAGCTATTCCCAGCGCGCGCTGCGGCTGCTGGGCAGCCGGCGCGACAGTCTGGATCTTGGCATCGCCATGCTGCATATAGACGCCGCCGCAGGCGACGGCAGGCGCACATGGCAATGGGGCGAGGGCAAGTGCATTGCGCATCTGCTGTATGAGGAAAATACATGACACTTTTGGATCAGCTTGAGCAAAATAATATCCACAAAAACGCGCCGCTGGCAGAACGCATGCGCGCGCGCAATCTCAACGAGTTTTTCGGGCAGGAGCATCTGTTGGGGCCTGGGCGGCTCCTTCGCCGCGCCGTGGAAGCCGACCGCCTCACCTCCAGCATCTTCTATGGCCCGCCGGGCTGCGGAAAGACAACGCTGGCGCATGTGATTGCCAGCCAGACGCGCTCCGCATTCGTGCGCATGAACGCCGTCACTTCTGGCGTGAACGATGTGCGCGAGGTGCTGGACAAGGCCAGAGAGCGCCGCGCGCTGTATGGGCAGAGCACCTATCTGCTGCTGGATGAATGCCACCGGTGGAACAAGGCGCAGTCCGATTCCATTCTGCCTGCCATCGAGGAGGGGCTCATCCGCTTTATCGGCTCCACCACCGAAAATCCGATGATTTCCATGACGCCCGCCATCGTCAGCCGGTGCCGCGTATTCGCCTTTCGTCCGCTCACGCCGCAAAACGTGCGCGCCATTCTACAGTGCGCCATCAGCGACTGCGAGCGCGGGCTGGGCGATATGAACGTGCATATCGACGAGGATGCGCTCGAGCACATCGTCACCGTGGCCAATGGCGACGTGCGCTCGGCGCTCAATGCGCTGGAGCTGGCGGCGCTCACCACGCCCACCACGCGCGACGGCATCCACATCACCCTGGAGGTGGCGGAGGAAAGCATTCAAAAGCCCGTGATCCGCTGTGATGACACGCTGTACTACGACATGCTTTCCGCCTTCTGCAAATCGCTGCGCGGCTCGGACAGCGACGCGGCGCTGTTCTGGTTCAGCCGTCTGATTTACGCGGGCGCCGATCCCCGCCTGCTGGTGCGCCGCATCATCGCACATGCCAGCGAGGATGTAGGCCTTGCCAATCCCATCGCCATGCTGCAGGCAGTGGCAGCCGGTCAGGCGCTGGAAATGGTGGGTATGCCCGAAGCGCGCCTTTCCATTGCGCAGGCCATCATCGCCGTGTGCGAAAGCCCCAAGAGCAACAGCGTGGTCTGCGCCATCGATGCCGCCATGGCGGATGCGCAGACCGCCCGCGGCGACGTGCCCCAGCCTCTGCGTGATACGCACTATGCCGGTCATGAGCGGCTGGATGCCGGCAGCGGCTATCTGTATCCGCACGATTTTCCCGGTCACTGGGTCGCGCAGCAGTATCTGCCCGACGAAGTCAGGGATCATACATATTATCATCCCTCCGATCAGGGGCATGAGGCCAGAATCAAAAAGCGCAAGGAGCAGCCGTAGACCACGCGCAGCATTTATGGCGCAAAAAAGGAAGGGCCTTTCAGCCCTTCCCGGTTTATCATACATTCGTGCGACGGCTCGCACAGATTATTTCTTTCCCTGCATCATCTTGACGACGCGCGGTCCGATCAGCACGCCAAGCAGCAGGCAGATGACCATCTCCGGCAGCATATAGGACACGTTATAGGTGATGCTGCCCCACAGCGGCGTACTCCAGACGATCACGCCCGACAGCACGCTGCACACAAGGCGGCCCACCAGCGCGATCACCATGGCGACGTACAATCCCCACTGCTTGGGCAGATGCTTCGCCAGACCCGCCAGACCCAGCGCGGTGAAGGCCAAAATGTAATCCAGCAGCAGCCCCATGAAGCCCGCGGCTTCTGCGCCCTGCACGATCTGGAGCAGGCTATAGGCAAAGCCCACCAGCAGACCGGGCACCAGACCATAGGAAGCGCCAAACAGCATCACCGGCAGCATGCTGCCCGGCGTCACGCTGCCGCCGCCCGCCATGCGGAAAAAGCGAATGTAGCTGAGCACGAACGACAGCGCCAGACTCATGGCCGCATGCGCCAGCATCTTGGTCGTCCACTTCACCTTCTTGCGGGAAAGCACCAGCAGCACCACAGCCAGCACCACCAGGGCAGCCAGAGACAGCCACTCCCACACGCCGGCTTTTGCCAGCTTGGCAAAGGGATTGGCAATCCACTCAAAGAAGGGCTCCTTCTCCTCCACGACCGCGCTGACCTCTTCAGCCAGCGCCGAACCTACCAGAAACTCCATTGTTCTTTTCCTCCTCTTCCGCTAAAATGAAAACCCGCGAGCCCAACGGCGCGCGGGAAGCAAAGAGTGCGAGCGCAAGCCCGGAGTTTCCGGTATCCTTCGCACATCCGCTTCCCTACGGTAGGATGATCTACACAGGTTCAAGGGGACCGGCGTTCACGCCATCTCAGCCGCTTTGCGACGCCCCCAGCGGTTACAAGCAGCATTATAACCACTCACATTGTACTTGTCAAGGAGATTCACAGCCATGGCACATCACTTTTTTGCCTACATGAACCGAATGAAGTATATCCGCCGGTGGGGTCTGATGCGCAACACCCAGGTGGAAAACGACATGGAGCACGCCTTCCAGACCGCCATGATCGCCCACGCCATCGCGCTGCTGGGCAATGCGCGCTATCGCCGCGAATACGACGCCGAGCACATCATGGCGCTGGCCATGTATCACGATGCAAGCGAGGTGATCACCGGCGATCTGCCCACGCCCATCAAGCACAATAATCCCGTCATCAAGGGCGAATACCACAAGCTGGAGGCCATCGCCAACAAGCGTCTACTCACCATGCTGCCCGATGATATCCGCCCCCAATACGAAGGGCTGATCGAAGCGGACGAAAGCACGCAGTCGTGGCGCATTGTCAAGGCAGCGGACAAGATCAGCGCCTATCTGCACTGTCTGGAGGAATTCAAGGCCGGCAACCGCGAGTTTGTGGAGGCCGAGCGCAGCACCCTGTCCTCCATCCGCTCCATCACGCTGCCCGAGGTGCAGGATTTCATGAACGAGTTTGTCCCGGGCTTTGGCATGTCGCTGGACGAAATCTCGAGAGGCTGAGCCGTTTTTCCGCATTCTATTCAGCAAGCGGCTTTCTCATGGTCTTTTAAGTTGCGTTTTGACGCGCATGCCGCTATAATGCTGTCTCTTATACACATCTCCGAGCCCACGAGACGTAGAGGAATCT
>CAMGDO010000053.1 GCA_946042585.1 uncultured Clostridia bacterium | reverse complement strand
GCATTATTATAAAGGATGGAATTCTGCCCATGGCTCGACGTACGCGTGATCTGACCAGCGAAAGCTCCTCCTCCGTTTCCAATATTCTGTGGCTGGCGTGGCCGCTTTTTCTGGAACAGATTCTGTCTACTCTCGTTTCCTTTGCCGATACAGCGATGGTGGGCGCGCTGGGCGTCAACGCCACCGCTTCCGTTGCTATCAGCAATTCCTTTGTCTTTCTGATCAACGGCGCCATCGTCGCCATGGGCGTTGGCATCACGGCCTATGTCGCCCGCTCGGTCGGCGCGCGCGATTATGACAGCGCCAGGGCTTATATCCGCCATGCGCTGCTGCTTTTATTGATGGTCGGTCTGCCGCTGTGCACGCTCACATCCCTGCTGCACCGGCAGATTCCCGCCTGGATGGGCGCGGATCCCGATATTCTGGATGACGCCGCGGCGTATGTGCTCATCACGTCCATCTTCCGCATTTTCACCATGGCCATGATGCTGCTCAGCTCTGTGTTCCGCGGACGCGGCGACACCAAAACCCCGCTGCGCGTCAATATCTGGACCAATATCATCAATGTGGTGGGCAACTATCTGCTCATCAATCCCTGCCACACCATTCATCTGGGCTCGCTGTCCATTCCCATGATCGGCGCGGGGCTGGGCGTGCGCGGCGCAGCGCTGTCCACCGGCTTTTCGTGGTTTGTGGGCGGCACGGTCATGACCATCCTGCTCTTCACCAAGCCCGATCAGACGCGCATCTCCCTGCATGATTCCTTCAAGCCCGATCTTCCGCTGATCAAGCGCGTTATCACCCTGTCCTTCCCGGCCATGCTGGAGCGCATCTGCATGTCCTCAGCCGGCATCGTCGTATCCAAATCCATTGCCACCCTGGGCACCACGGTGGTGGCAGCCAACAGCGTGTTTTCCACCGCCGAATCCATTTCCTATATGCCCGCCTTCGCATTTTCAACCGCTGTCACCACACTGGTAGGACAGTCGCTGGGCGCGGGCAAGCCCCGCCTTGCCGTCCGCTACACCTGGCACACCACCTTCATCAGCGCAGCGCTGCTGTCGCTTGCAGGCGTGGGGCTGTATGTGTTTGCGCGCCCGCTGGTGAGCATCTTCACGCCCGACAAAGCCGCCATTGATCTGGCGGAGGTGTGCCTGAAGATTGCCGCCTTCATTCAGCCCATTCAGGCCATGGCGTGGGTGTTCGCCGGTGCGCTGCGCGGCGCAGGCGACACCAGATGGCCCTTCTATGTCACCGCGTTTGGCACCTGGGCCATCCGCACGGTGGGCGCGTATCTGTGCATCCGCGTGTTTCATCTGGGGCTTCCCGCCGCCATTGTGTGCATGAACGCCGATAACCTGGCGCGCTGCATTCTGCTGTTCCTGCGCATCCGCAGCGGTCGCTGGCAGCAGACGCTGAAGGAAAAGGCATCCCACGCCGCCGCATAAGGCAGCCATTGCAAAAGCAAAGAAGGGGCAAATCATGACAACCACACCCTGGCCTTATCCCTCCCAAACAGACCGGACGCATCGCCTTTCGGCGGATGTCGTGGTGCTGGGTGGCGGCATCGCAGGCTGCATGGCCGCCATTGCCGCAGCCAGAAAAGGGCAAAGCGTCATTCTGGTGGACAAGGGCGCCGTCAAGCGCTCCGGCGCGGGCGGCTCGGGCTGCGACCACTGGGAAAGCGCAGCCACCAACCCCTGCTCCCGCGTCACCCCCGAGGAGCTGACCCAGGCCATGCTGGACGATAACGACGGCTATAACAATGCCATTTCGCATTATATCGAATGCCGAGAGGGCTGGGACCGCCTGCTGGACATCGAAGAAATGGGCGGAAAAATCCGGGACGACCAGGACGAATTCAGTGGCGCGGCTTTCCGGGATGAAGAGAGCAAGCTGCTCTTTGCCTATGACTATCGCAACCGCTTCACGCTGCGCATCTGGGGCACCACCTTCAAGCCCGCCATGCTGAACGAATGCCGCCGTCTGGGCGTCACCATCGTCGAGCGCGTCATGGTCACCTCGCTGCTCACCGAGGGCGGACAGTGCGGCGCGCGCTGCATCGGCGCCACAGGGCTTCACACGCGCACAGGCGCGTTCTATGTGTTCACCGGCAAGGCCATCGTGATGGCGCTGTCGCGTCCCGCGCGCATCTGGCTGTTTTCTTCTGCGCATCCGGGGCTTTGCGAATTCCGTCCGCTGTCCTGCATTGGCGACGGCCATGCCATGGGCTGGCGCGCCGGAGCAGAATTCACCATGATGGAAAAGAGCGTGCGCGCGCAGTTTTCCTCCGCCGGGCGCTCCTTCCCGCCCTACAGCACCGGCAATAATCACAACACCTGGTACGCCGCCACGCTCATTGACGCCACCGGGCGCGAAATTCCCTATGCCGACCGCGACGGAAACCTGCTTTCCCGGGTGGAAGAGCGCTATCTGCCTGCAAAAGGGCAGCACTATTTTCTCAAGGGCGGCAGCATCGAGCAGGCCAAGTACGAATTTGAAGGCCCCGAAACGCTGCCCTATGAACAATTGAACGCGCAGGGCTACCGTCTGCCCTTCTATGCCGATCTTTCCACATTGCCCGAGCTGGAACGCAAGGCCATCTGGGGGTTCATGGTGGGGCAGGAGGGCAAAACGCAGGTGCCCGTCTATCAGCATTTCACGCGCGCGGGCTTTGATCCGACCCGACATGTCCTGCAATGCTACGGCGTTGGCTGGACCAGCGCGGAGTTCCTGCCGCAGGAACGCCAGCTGTTCGGGCTGCCGGGCGGCTTTATGAATGACTGGAATCTGATGACCAACCTGCCGGGGCTGTTTGTCTGCGGTGATGCGCTGTTTGCCTCCAACTGCTATGGCCACGCCGCCGCCACGGGCAGCTATGCCGGGCGAAAAGCCGCCGCCTATGCGCAAAGCGCCAGCCTGCTCAGCGCCGATGAAGCGCAGGTGTGTCAGGAGCGCGCGCGCGTCTATGCACCTCTCACCGCCGATCCCCAAAACGGCGTGAGCTGGAAGGAGCTCAATGAGGCCATCGCCAAGGCCATGCAGAACTACTGCGGCGAAATCAAGCGCGATGAGCTGCTGCAATCTGGCGTGGAATTGCTGTCACGCTATGAGCGGGAAGTCGTGCCTGAAGCATACGCTGCCAATCCGCATGAACTGACGCGGCTCTTGGAGGTGTTTGACATTCTCACCGTCGCGCAGCTCATCCTTCAGTCCTGTCTAAAGCGGCGTGAAACCTGCCCCAAGCTTGAGTTCTATCGCACTGACGCTCCATGCGGCGCGCCAGCGCCCTTTATCGTCATCCGCAATGACAACGGCGTGGTGCGCACGCGCACCGTCCCGTTGGATTATGCCGGCGATCTGCGCGATAATTACGAAAAGCACAACGCCGATTACCTGAGCGAACTGGAGGAAAAGCGCCGTGGAACAAAAGCTTGAGTTTGCCTTCCGGCAGACAATGCCCGCGCAGCCGCTGCACTTTGACGAAAGCAAATGCGTGGGCTGTCATGCCTGTATGGAAGCCTGTATGATTGATGTGATGACCCCGGGCGAGGAAGGCCATCCGCCCGTGGTCAGCTTTCCCGATGAATGCTGGTATTGCGGCTGCTGCGTGATGGAATGCCAGACAGGCGCCATCACGCTGCGCCATCCGCTGATGAATCAGACGCGCTGGGTTGAAAAGGCCAGCCTGAAAAAGGAGTGAACACCATGGAACTGCTCAAGGAACTCACCCAGGCCTGGGGGGTGGCAGGCCGCGAAAAGAACGTGCGCGCCATCATCCGCAGGGAAATCGCCGCGCTGTGCGACGAAATGTATACCGACAGCATCGGCAATCTCATCGCGCTCAAGCGCGGCGTGAAAGCCCCGAACTCCAGGAAGATCATGCTCTGCGCGCATATGGATGAAATCGGCCTACAGGTGAAGAAAATCGAACCGGACGGACGCATCCGCGTGTGCCGCGTGGGCTGGGTTTGGACCAGCGCGCTGTACAATGACAAGGTGATCTTTCAGAATGGCACCATCGGCGTGGTCGGCGCGGACGGCAATATCGAGGACGCAAAGAACGACTGCGGCAAGCTGTATATCGACATTGGCTGCACCAGCCGGGAAGAAACCGAGCAGTATGTGCAGCCGGGCGATTACTGCGGCTTTATCGGCGCCTACTACGAGCTGAAAAACGACCGCATCGTCGCCAAATCCTTTGACAACCGCGTTGGCTGCTATCTGCTGATTGAAGCGCTGCGCCGCAACGACGGCACGCTGCCCAATGATGTATACTATGTCTTTGCCGTGCAGGAGGAGGTTGGCTGCCGCGGCTCCCAAACCGCCGCCGCGCAGATCCATCCCGACATCGGCATTTCCGTCGATGTAACGCCCGATCATTTCTATCCCTCCGATCTGACCGGCTGCAATGCCGTGGGCAACGGCGTGGGCGTCAAGCTGGGCGACCCCTCCGCCATGATGGATGAATATCTGGTGGATGAAATGCTTTCCTGCTGCCGTGAGCATCAGATTCCCTATCAGCGCGATGTGATGGATCGGGGCGGTACGGACGCCAGCAGCATCAATCTGTCCGGCGAAGGCGTGCGCGTGGCAGGCATTTCCATCGTGGATCGTTTCGCGCACAGCCAGAGCTCCATCATCTCCAAAGGCGATGTGCGCGCAGCGCTCGATCTCATCGATCACTACACGCGCCGCACCTTCGTCTTTCCGGAGTAAGCCGTCAGGCGGTAAGCAGCATGACCAGGCAGAACCGTAAACCGGAATGATCAGGGAGCGTAACTGTATGATGATCTTGGGCAGTATCTTTTTATTGATTGCCGGCGTGCTGATGCTATTCAATCCTGATATGGTCTATCGTCTCACAGAAAGCTGGAAGTCCAGCGCTGCGGACGAACCCTCAGAATTGTATACATTGCATATTCGCATTGGTGGTGTTGCCTGCTCATTGGTTGGCATTGCAGGTCTGATTGCTCATTTTGTTCTGTAGCTGCCCGTTTGTCAAGCAGATCAGGCCGCGCTTGCGTACGCAGTCTGTTTCCACCCCAACGCACACAAAAATCCGGTCCATGGCTTACTGCCACAGGCCGGATTTTTATTTTACGATGCTCCGTGAGCAGGAAAGCTTTTCATTACAGCCGGATCCGATTGTTATAGAGCGTGGGCATCCCGTCGCGATACAGATGACCGTCGGCGGAGTACATCAGCAGCCGCGGAATGCACCAGCCGCCTTCATCGCGAAATTCCAGCACCGTCATTCCCGTATGCGTCATATCGGTATGCACGCCCAGCATCGGATAGGGAATATCCAGAATATGGCTGAGAATGACGCGTCCTACGCCCGCATGCGCAAACAGCGCAACCCTTTCGTCATTCGCGTGCGTCACCCGATACACGTTTTCTTCATCTATATGCTCATATCCCAGCTCACTCAACAGCCGGTCGCAGCCCGCGCCTACGCGCGTCATACACCGGGCAAACCGCTCCCGATACGCCGCAAACGCCTCGTGCTCATACCAGCTTTTTCCCAGCGCGCGCACATCTGATCGCGCCAGCTGCCGCCGCAATGACGGCGTTTCACAGGCCCAGCGATACTGTCCCGGCGCGGTTTCTACCTTCAATTCCTCATAAGCCAGCGCTTCATGACAGAAATCCAGCGTGGTTTTTTCCTTGTGCAGCATTTCGCACAGCGGCTCCGCCGTCTGCATGGCACGAACGGACGGAGAGGAATATATCCGATCCACGCCAAACTGCGCCAGCCTGCGTCCCAGCGCCTCCGCCTGCCGCCGTCCCAGCGGCGTCAGCTCATCCGGCTGATAGGTCGGATCGCCGTGCCTGATATAGAAAAACAGCATGTAAATCGTCTGCCTTTCGTATGAATGCATTCGTCTGATTATAGCACATCCCGCCCGCGCTGGCAAACGAAAGGCCTACACCTTCAGCTTGTCCGTTGCAGGCGCTGCCAGCGCCGCATAGCCACCGCCGCGCTTTCCCGTGCGGTGTGCGCCGCCGCCCATCAGCAGCATGCCCTGCGCGTTTCGGAAGGACAGCCCGCCCATCCGTTCGTCAATATACATTCCCTGCACATCGGGCGCATTTTCCAGCGCCAGCACATAAGAGCGGTGCTGACACAGCTTCATCCAATACAAGCCATGCCAGTTAATGACAGGAAAATGCGTGGCCACGATGATTTTCTCTGCCCGGATGCTGCCATGATCGGTGCGCACGCTGCGCCCGTCCAAGGCGCGGTATGCCGTGTTCTCAAAAATCCGCAGCCCCTTCGTCAGCGATGCTGCAAAGCGCAGGGGATGAAACTGCGCCTGATGATCAAAGCGGATGGCGCCCGCCGTTTCAAACGGCAGCGGCAAGCGTTCCGCCCACGTCGCCTGAATCCTGAGCTTCGCCAGCGCATTCATTTCCGCCTCCAGACGCGCTGGATGCTCCAGCGAATACACATATGCGCACACAGCAGCCCTGTCATCCCGCCGCCGATCACCAGCACATCCGCTTTTGTATCACCTATAAGCTCCGGAAAGCGCTCCATCTGCGCCGTTGCCTGCCATAAGGATATGTTCAACATGCATCACCGCATATCAGTATGCACAGTTCCTGTCTCTTATA
>CAMGDO010000052.1 GCA_946042585.1 uncultured Clostridia bacterium | reverse complement strand
ATTCCTCTACGTCTCGTGGGCTCGGAGATGTGTATAAGAGACAGGTCTTGCCCTCCATGCCCGCGCGCTCGCACAGCAGCAGCAGCATGGCCGGCTCCACCGCCGTCAGCCGCCCCAGCGCCTCCAGATCGTGCGCCAGCGCGTTCATCAGGCTGTAGGGCAGCTCGGAGGCGTCCAGCCGCGCGCACAGCTCATACGCCGCCAGTGCCAGCAATAGCAGCGCATCCCACAAGATGGCGCGCCTGAGCCGTTCGCTTCTTTCGTTCATGGCGTTCTCCTTTCCATCCGGTCGGCAAATTCCGCCATATTGCCAGTTTATACAACCCTATGCTGCTTGTCAAGGCGCAGCGGCGCAAAGTTTTGCTTTTTGCATCCTTATAAATGGCTGCGCTTCCTGTCGAAGGCAAAAGAATTGTTACAACATTTGTCATTCCGCACAAAAACCGTTGAAATTGTTACGATTCTGTGATATGCTGAATAAGGTAACAAAGGATGGAGGGCACGAAGCTTGAATGCTTTGATTGAAAACGCCAGAAACGTCGTCTTTGACGTGGCGCAGGTGCTGCTGGGGCATGAACCGGACAAGTTTTTCCCGCGCATGCTGCCTGCGGACGTCGCCAGAAAGCTCACCCCCGAGGCGGTATACAGGCATCCGCACTGGGTTCTCATGGACGAAGGCACCACCACCCATGAAGAATGCGCGCATGTGCTGGCCCGCGATATCGGTGAACCCACCTGGTGGCCCTACGTGCTGCATGTGATCGAGCATTTTCACGAGCATATGACCGCTCTGCCCACCTATCAGTTGTTTCCCCGGCTGCACGCCATGGGAAAAAAGGTTTTTGTCATCACCAACTATGAAGAGGACATTTTCCAGCGCGCAATGGCCCGCTTCCCCCAGGTGTTCTCCGAGGTGGACGGCATCATCATTTCGGGCCGCGAGCATCTGCTCAAGCCGCATCCCGAGATTTACCGTCTGCTGGTGAATCGCTATGGGCTCAGGGCGGAGGAATGCGTGTTTATCGACGATCGGGCGGATAATGTGGAGGGCGCGCGCAGCATCGGCATGCAGGGCATCGTCTTTACCTCCGTCGACGATCTTCTGTAACGCCTGACAACACGATTTTCATCCTGTAACGGGGAACAAAACGCTCCCCGCCCACGTTGAAATAGGTAGAAACTATCGTATCGGCGCGAAAAAGCCGAAAGGAAGGGAATGCAATGAACAAGCAACGCATCCGGAAACTGCTTTTGCTCACGCTGCTTCTGTGCGCGCTGTGCACGGTGCTGAGCGGCTGCATTATGGATCCGGATAAGAACCAGGCCGCCACCGCGACCTCCAACTGGAAGCGCTACACCGCCAGTCCGTCCGAAAGCCCGGTGGCGCCTGAAGTGCTGACTCCCACCCCCACGGTGGATCCGAGCGCCCAGAGCTGGCCGAATGCCAACAGCACCTCCGGCGTCGCGCCGACTGTCGGCATTGTCACGCCCGTCATTCAGACCACCACGTCTGCGCCCACTCCCACAGTCTCTGCCGCCACCGCATCCACCGTGCTTAAGCTGGGTATGCAGGGCGATGCCGTGGCCAATGTGCAGGCGGCGCTCAAGCGGCTGGGCTATTTTGAAGGCAAAACGGACGGCGACTTTGGCGAATATACCGAAAATGCCGTCAAGAAATTCCAGGCGCAGAACGGTCTGACCGCCGACGGCATTGTTGGCGCCGCCACGCTTGCCAAGCTGTCCTCCGCCAGCGCCGCCACCGCTCCGCCCGCCGTCACCCCCACGCCCAACGTCCGGGTGACCGCCACACCCAATGTGAGCAACACCTATCTCAAGCTGGGCAACAGCGGCACCAAGGTGACGCAGATGCAGAACCGCCTGATCGAGCTGGGCTATCTGGCCGGCAGCGCCAGCGGCAAGGTATGCAGCATTACCGAGCAGGCCGTCATCGCCTTCCAGAAGCGCAACGGCCTGGATGACGACGGCGTGGCCGGTCCCGGCACACTCAACAAGCTCTATTCCTCCTCCGCGCGCTCCACCTCCGCCGCTGTCGGCGTGATTGGCGTCACCCTCAAGGAAGGCAGCGAGGGTGCAGCCGTGCGCGTGCTGCAGAGCAAGCTCAAGAGCTATGGCTTCCTCACCGGCTCGGTGGATGGTTCCTTTGGCAGCGCCACGCTCGAAGCCGTGAAGGCCTTCCAGCGCGCCAACGGTCTGACTGCCGATGGCAAGGCCGGCGCGACCACGCTGGAAAAGCTCTTTGCCGGCTCCGTCACCACCTCCTCCAATACCAAGGTGACAGTCAAGCCCACCGCCACCTCCAAGCCCACTGCCACCCCCAAGGTGACATCCAAGCCCACCTCCAAGCCCACCGCCACGCCCAACGCCTATATCCGCGTCACCGAGGCGCCTGCCGGCTCCTATGCCACGCTGGAAAAGGGCATGATGGGCACGCCCGTCAAGGAGCTGCAGCGCGCCCTGAAGAAGGCCGGCTACTATAGCGGCGAGGTGGACGGCTATTATGGCGACGACACCGTCACCGCCGTCAAGAAATTCCAGAAGGCCAAGGGCCTCAAGGCTGACGGCAAGGCGGGCCCTGCCACGCAGCGCTACCTCTATGAGGGCGATTTCCCGGATATGTCGTAAGACAGAAAGCGCAAAAGCGCTGCAATAAAGTGAACAAACAAAAACCGACCTGTGACAGCCGTCACAGGTCGGTTTTTTGCCGTATCCGGAACCGGGAAGCACCTCACCGCTGCGCTGCCCATGTTCCTGTCTTCATGCGTTATATCAGGCGGTTGATCTCCTCCAGCCGCACCGTGCGCGCCGCCAGATATGCCCCTTCCTCCGCCGCATGCGTCACCAGCAGCACCGTCTTTCCATCCGCATGCCGCTTTACGGCATCCATCACGCGCCATTTCATGGCTTCGTCCAGCCCCTTGAAGGGCTCGTCCATCACCAGCAGCTGCGCATCATGCAGCAGCGCGCGCGAAAGCGCCACCCGCCGCTTCATGCCGCCCGACAGCGTACCGGCTGCGCTGTCCAGCACGTTGTCCAGCCCCAGCTCCACAAGGCATGCGTTTGCCCGTGCCTCGCTATATTCGCCGCCCAGCGTCAGCTGCAGGTTCTTTCTCACCGTCAGGCTCTCTACCAGCCGATCCTCCTGAAATACCGCCGCCACGCGCGGCGGCACATGCAGCACCTGCCCCGCGTCCGCCGTCTCCAATCCCAGCAGGATGCGCAGCAGCGTCGTCTTGCCCGCGCCGGATGCGCCCATCAGGCAGGTGATGCCCTCATCAAGCCGCAGCGACACATTTTTCAGCACGTCCTTACCGGGATAGCGCTTGGAAATTCCAGCCAGCTCGATCATTTCAGCCCCTCCCAGCGCGCAAACGCATACCGTACCAGCGCCAGCGCGGCCTTTTCAAACGCTGCGCTGATGCACACAATGACCAGCGTCCAGGCAAACAGCCCGCTTGCATCCAGATACACCTTCGCCTGATACAGCTGCTCGCCCACCGAGCCCATCGGAATCCCGATCACCTCGGCTGCCACGCCGGATTTCCAGCTCATCCCCAGCGACAGCGACAGTGCGCTGAGCAGATACGGCTTGACGCAGGGCAGATGAATATACACAAGCCTCCGCGCCCACGGCACGCGATAAACCCGCGCCATTTCCAGCAGCTGGCGGTCCGTCGCCTTCAGCCCTTCCAGCAGATTCTGATAAACAATGGGCAGCACCATCAGAAACGAGATAAACACCGACAGATGGCGCGCGCTCAGCCAGATCAGCGCCAGAATGATGAAGCTGGCCACCGGTACGGACTTGACCGTGACCACCAGCGGGCGCAAAAGATACTCCACCGTGCGCACGCGCGACGACAGCACCGCCAGCGCCGCACCCAGCACAAAGCCCAGCGCAAAGCCGCCCATGATGCGCACCAGCGTGAATCCCACCGCACGGTAAAACGCTGCGTCTCTCAGCAGCACAAACAGCCGCTGCACCACGCGCACCGGCGAGGACAAAAGCAGCGGCTGATGCAGCGCCATGGCTGCCGCCTGCCAGATCAGCACCCAGAACAGGACGGCGGCCACGCGCCATAATATCTCTTTTGCAGTTCCTTTATTCTGCCTTTTCATTCATATAATAGAAGTCGTCCGCAGGCAGGCTGCCGCCCACCGCCGCAGGATTGAGATCATAGAGCACCTGCAGATAGCCGGGCAGTGCCGCCTTGAGCTCCTCTCCCGTCAGGCACACGATGTTGCACTGCGGCAGCGCCTTCTGCGCCACCGCCGCCTTGACGATGCCGTATTTTTCCACCAGCTGCGCAGCGCCTTCCACATCCGCATTCACATAGGCTGCCGACGCGGCAAATTCCCGCAGAAAGGCTTCCACTTCTTCCGGATGCTCCTGCACAAATTCGCTGCGCGCCACGATGCCCGCGGTGATCATCCGGCTGCCATTGTCCAGCTGATCCCAGCATGCGGTCAGATCCAGCGCCACGCGCAGATTGCCAAGCTGCGTCTGTGCCACCGTCACATAGGGCTGAGGCAGCATCGCCACGGCCTGCTCCTGTGCGTTCATCAGCGCCACCACCTCAGTGGGCTCGCTCTTCCACTCCATATTCACATCCCGGGTGATATCCAACCCATGCTGCGAAAGAAGATACGTCAGGGAATACTCCGGCGTGGAGCCCTTGCCGGTGGCGTAAATCGTCTTGCCCTTGAGATCCTCCAGGGTCTGAATGCTCTCGCCGCCCTTTTCCACAATGTAAATCACGCCCAGGGTATTCACAGCCAGCAGCTGCAGCTGGCCGCCGGTCTTGTTGTACAGCACACTTGCCAGATTCACGGGAATAGCAGCAATATCCAGCTGGCCCTGAATCAGCTTGGGCGTGATCTCATCCGCCGAGCCCGCCAGCAAAAAATCATAGGCATTTTCCGTATTTCCTTTTTCCGCCTCATCCAGAAGCTGCACCAGCCCCATCGCCGTGGGCCCTTTGAGCGCAGCCAGACGCACCACATTGTCATTGCCCTCCGCCAGCACGCCCAGACCCATGGACAAAAGCATGCACAGCGCCAGCAAAAGTACGAATATCTTCTTCATCGTGTTCTTCCTTTCTGTCTCCCCTTTGGGAGCGATATCCATTATAGCCGGTCTCTGTGAAAAATTCGGTTGCATTTGCAACGTATTTTTTATTTGAGCAGCCGGAAAGCGCTTTTCTGATAGGCAATCGCGCCCTCTGCGCGCATGCGGCTCAGCTCGCGGGAAAGCGCGCTGCGATCCACGCCCAGATAAGCAGCCATGCCGGCGCGATCAAAGGGCACGGTAAAGGCGTTTCCGCCCGCATCGCGCGCGCATTCAGTAAAGAACGCAGTGAGTCTGGCGCGGATGCTGGTGCGCGATAGAATCTGGATGCGGTCGTTCATGCGCAGCGTGCGCGCGGCCAGCATAGCGGTAAACCGCGCCTGCATTTCATCGCGCAGCGGCGAAGCCGCCCCGCGAAGAGCGTCGCAGCTCAGCCACAGCACGCGCGCATCCGTTATGGCTTCAATGTGAATGGGCGATTCCTCCTGCAGATAGCACAGTGACTCGCCAAAGGTATTGCCCTGCGTCACATGCGCAAGCAGCATCGAATGCCCGTCAATATCATCCATGCTGACCGTAACGTTCCCCTGCAGCACCAGCCCAAACGCCGCAAGGGGATCCAGCGCGCCCTTGAGCACAGTGCCGCGGAGGCATATCTGCTCCTGCGCCTGCCAGAATGCCAGCGCCTGACGCATCTGCGCCTCATTCATTCCGCGAAACAGCGCGCTCTTCTGCAAAACCTCCATTGCCATGCTCTCCCTCCTGTCCATGCTCTGATTATACAGAAAATTCGTTGCAGATGCAACGGTTTCCGTCCTGCTGTGCACAGGAAGCCCCCGGCAGGGGATATTCTTTTCATTCCGTCTGGCAGCTGCGCGCATGGTGTGCTACAATAAACATATCAGAGCAGCCGCATCAGGAGGAAAACCGCCATGAAAGACATCCTGCACGCAAATATTCAGGAGCTAAGCGAAGAAGTCCGCAACGCGCATGCGCCGTTTGGTTTTTGCAGAAAAACCTTTGTGCCGCGCACTCCGGGCGGCAAATGCATGGTTTCGGTGTATGAACTGCCTGCCGGAAAGTCCGCCTATCCCTATCACTGGCACACGCAGTCCGAAGAAGTGTTTTACATTCTGTCCGGCGAGGGCACACTGCGCACGCCGTCGGGACAGCGCAGCGTTCGGGCAGGCGATTTCATCTATTTTCCTGCCGCCCCGGAGGGCGCACACCGTCTGACCAATACGGGCAGTGAAAAGCTTGTCTATATTGATTTTGACACGGTCAGCGACATTTCCGTCACCTTCTATCCCGATTCCGGCAAAACAGGCGTATGGTACGATGGGCACAATCACGTCTATAAAACGGATCAGACGGTGGATTATTATGCCGACGAATAATATAAATCCACGGTTGACAGCGCCTCGTCCCCGTGCTATAATACCTGCCGACAACTTGATACCTTATCAAGAGCGGCGGAGGGAACGGCCCGATGATGCCCGGCAACCGGCGCGCATGCGTGCGGTGCTAAATCCTGTCTCTTATACACATCTGACGCTGCCGACGAAGGCTTAGGTGTA
>CAMGDO010000051.1 GCA_946042585.1 uncultured Clostridia bacterium | reverse complement strand
GCGATGAACTGGATATCGTCAATCAAAAGCACATCCACATTGCGGTAGCGATCGCGGAATGCGGCGTTCTGACCGGTCTGAATGGCGGAAATCATCTCATTCATGAAGGTTTCGCTGGCCGCATAGTTGATTTTGAGATTGGGATTGTTCTGCAGCATATGATGCGCAATGGCGTGCATCAGATGCGTTTTGCCCAGACCAACGCCGCCATAGATGAACAGCGGGTTATAGGCCTGCGCAGGCACCTCCGCCACAGCCAGACAGGCGGCATGCGCAAACCGGTTGCTGTTGCCCACCACAAAGGAATCAAAGGTATACTTGGGGTTGAGAAATGCGGGCAGCGTCACTGCGGCGGTGGGCTCTGCCTTGTAAGAGGCGGCCTGATCGGGGGTGAGGATATTCAGGCGGATGGGGCGGCCTGCGGCCTGCTTGAGCGCTTCTTCGATCTGCCGGGCGTAAGTCTTGGTGACAAAGGTGTGATAAAACGCCGTGGTCGCCTGCAGCACAAACGTATCGCCCGCATAATCCAGCGGAATCAGACTGGTTGCGATGAAGGTGTTGTAGGATACCTCGTTGATTACGCCGCGCAGATATTCGCATGCGCTGTTCCAAAGCTGGGTCATATCCAAGGAAAAAGCCTCCCCTTTTGTGGCGGATAAATGCATAACTGCATTCATGCATCTGGTGTGTCAAAAAGGACGAAAAAAACAAGCCCACGATGCGATACATGGGCAAGCTGTGGATAACTCACTGTGGATAAACCGCCGACCTGTCCGATTGACGTGACTATGATAGCAGATTTATGGCAAAAACGCAAGAGTTATCCACAAAATGAATGCTGCGCATGAGTATAACGCGAACGCGTGATCGTTGTTCTATCCCTTGTGGAGGCGGACGACCGCCGACACAAGAAACGGAGGGGATAGTGGATGAAAACGTATGAATATACGCATAATGACGAAATTATCAAATTGTTACGAAAGAATTATTTTCAGAAAAATTTTTTTTCGTCAGTTTTCACAAAAGCGCACGGTGGACAAAAGCTGCCAAATGTGATAGCATGATACAAGCGCGTACTGGGGAGGCAAGAGCATGTCGGACGAGGAAAGGGTGAAGGCGCTGCTGCGGCCATGGCTTGGGCAGGCGCTGCTGAACTGCTGCGACGTTGCACAGCGGACGGCGGACGTGCTTTTTTCTTTTGACGACACAAAGGACGATCTTGCGCAGCTGAGCGAAACGCTGGACGAAATGCTGTTTCGGACGGTGCATGACCTTACGCGCGGCCAAATGCGCGTGCAGCTGGACGATGGGCGCAGGATGCGCGTGTATGTGGACGACTTTGCCGTGATGGCGGATGAGCTGATGTATCTTCAGCTGCAGCGGTGGGTGCACAGCGCGTTCAACTGCCAGCGCCTGCGGTATTTTGCCATGACGCATGACAGCCTCTCCGCCCTGCGCGCGCTGTATGTCGATTTCGCCGCATTTCAAACCCCGGATGAGCGCGCGTTTATTGCCCGCACGGTTCGTGAGGGGCATGCGCCGTTTCGCTGGCGCTCATGGCTGGATGAACCTTCAGGCAGCGCCTGAGCGGAAAATACAATAACACAATTATAACATCATAATAAAAGAAGGAAAGCTTCAGTGGGAAAAATCATTGCCATTACCAATCAGAAGGGCGGCGTGGGAAAAACGACCACGGCGGTGAACCTGAGCGCATGCCTGGCGGAGCTGGGCAAAAAAACGCTGCTGATTGACGCCGATCCGCAGGGCAACGCATCCAGCGGCGCAGGCGCAAAAATTCAGGGCGCGACGCTGTATGAGGTGCTGCTGGGCATAGCGACGGCGCAAAACAGCGTGGTGCAGACGGATACGTCCGGCATGAGCGTTCTGCCATCCGATATCCGGCTGGCGGCAGCCGAGGTGGAGATGGTGGGGCTGGAGCGGCGCGAATATCGCCTGCGTGCAGCGCTGCGAGAACTCAAGGAGCAGTATGATTATGTGCTGATTGACTGCCCGCCATCGCTGGGATTGCTCACCATCAACGCCCTTACGGCGGCCAACAGCGTGCTGATTCCGATCCAGTGCGAATACTATGCGCTGGAGGGTGTGCGAAGCCTGATGGATACGGTGACGCGCGTCAAGCGCGGCCTGAACCCGGCGCTTGAGGTGGAGGGCGTGCTGCTGACCATGCTGGACGGCCGCACGAACCTGGGCCTTCAGGTGGTGGCGCAGGTGAAAAAGCATTTCAAGGGCAAGGTGTTTGCCACCACCGTTCCGCGCAATGTGCGTCTGGGAGAGGCGCCCAGCCACGCGCTGCCCATCAATCGTTATGATCCGCGCTCCACGGGCGCGGAGGCCTACCGATCGCTTGCGCGCGAGGTGCTGGCCCGCAATGGCGAACGCGTGAAATAAGGACAGAATGCCAAGGAGGAAGCGCTTTCATGGCGACGAAGAAAGGACTCGGCCGCGGGCTGGATATCCTGCTGCCGGAATCGGATATGCCCGCAGGCACCACGGAAATTGCGCTGAGCGAGATTGACCCCAATCCTGATCAGCCCAGAAGGGATTTTGACCGGGAGGCGCTGGAAGCGCTGGCGGAGAGCATTCGCCAGGCGGGCGTGCTGCAGCCGCTGCTGGTGGTATCCTGCGGCGCGCGCTACCGCATTGTAGCGGGGGAAAGGCGATACCGCGCGGCGCGCATGGCGGGGCTGTACAGCGTGCCCTGCGTGGTGCGCGATATGAGTGAACAGGAACGCATGGAAGCGGCACTGATTGAAAACCTGCAGCGCGAGGATCTCAACCCCATCGAGGAAGCGGCGGGCATTCGCGCGCTGATGGACAGCTGCGGCTATACGCAGGAGCTGGCGGCCAAGCGCGTGGGGCGCTCGCGCCCTGCGGTGGCTAATCTGCTGCGGCTGCTTTCGCTGCCGGAGGAGATTCAGCAGCTGGTCAGAACCGGCGCGCTTTCTGCCGGGCACGCGCGCGTGCTGGCGGGCATGGAGGATGCTTCAGGGCAGCTTGCGCTGGCCAGACGCGCCGTGGAAGAGGGGCTTTCTGTGCGCGAAATGGAGAGGCTGGCCATGGAAAAAGCGGCTGCGCCTGCGCCGAAGAAGAAAGAAACTCCGCTGCTGGTGGAGCTTGAGGACATGCAGACACGGCTTCAGCGCGTGCTGGGCGTGCGCACCATGCTGCGCGGCAATCTCAAGCGCGGCAGGATTGTGCTGCAGTACAACTGCGAGGATGAGCTGGAAGCAATCTATGAGGCGATGGAACGGCTGGAACGCGAATAAGCATAACGGGAGGCAGACATGCTGGAAATTCTCAAAACGATTCTGCTGGGCATTGTGCAGGGAGTGACCGAATGGCTGCCGGTCAGCTCGACGGGGCATATGATTCTGCTCAATGAGCTGATTCATCTGGATGTATCCGATGCTTTTATGGAAATGTTTCGCGTCGTCATTCAGTTTGGCTCCATTCTGGCGGTGCTGGTGCTGTATTTCGGGCGGCTGAATCCGTTTTCGCCGTCCAAGAGCGCGCAGCAGCGCCGCGATACCTGGTCTTTGTGGATGAAGGTGATTGTCGCGGTCATTCCTTCCGGCGTGATTGGCGTGTTGCTGGACGACTGGTTTGAAGCGAATTTCTATAACTATATCACCGTGGCAATCACACTGGTGCTCTATGGTGTTATCTTTCTGTTTATCGATCAGCTGGGTGCGGGCAAGCATCGCCATCGCATTCAAAGCACGCAGGACATCAGCTATAAAACAGCTTTTCTGGTGGGCTGCTTTCAGGTGCTGTCGATCATTCCGGGCACGTCGCGCAGCGGCAGCACCATCATCGGCGCCATGCTGCTGGGGCTGAGCCGCACCACGGCGGCGGAGTTCTCCTTCTTTATGGCCATTCCCACCATGCTGGGCGCCAGCCTGCTCAAGGGGCTGAAATTCGTGCTGGAGGGCGCAGCGATGACGGGGATGGAATGGGCGATTCTGTTGACGGGCTGCGCGGTAGCGTTTGTGGTTTCCCTGCTGGCTATCCGCGCGCTGGTGGATTATGTGCGCACGCATTCCTTCCGCGTGTTCGGCATCTATCGCATTGTGCTGGGCGCCGCGGTGTTTCTCTGGTTTGCGCTGGGGCTGTGATGCTTAATGGCACAGGCTGAGGCGGAATCAGAAACAAAAATGGGGTGTCTCATGCGAGACACCCCATTGTATTTGCTATGGAATCAGTATTCAAGGGCGGCGTAAATCATATTGCGCAGGCGCGGCTGAACGAAGATTTCGTCATTCGGCGTGGCCTGCTGCGCGTAAACGACCGTGAGATTTCTGGCGGGATCGCATAGCAGATAGGTGCCGGCGGCGCCTGCCCAGCCAAATTCTCCCAGAGAGCCTGGCGAACCTGCCGCGGCGCGGTTGATCAGTGTGCGCACGCCCAGACCATAGCCATAGCCGTGGAACTGAATCCAGTTGAAATCCTGCTGCTGCTGACCGGCCAGATGATTCTCACGCATCATGTTGAGCGTGCCTTCCGCGATGATGCGCGTGCCGTCCGGCGCTGTGCCAAGCCGCGTGAGCATGTTGGCAAACCGGGCGTAATCATCCACGGTGGTCGTAAGCCCTGCACCGCCGCTTTCAAAATTGCAGCTGCGCTGATAGGTGTTGAAGCGCTGGGTGTCGGTTTCGCCCGGGTCGCGGACGAATTCATGATGGTCGTAGTCATAATGATACCGCACGCACGCGCGGTGCATTTCACTCTGCGGCAGCCAGAAATAGGTGTCCTTCATGCCCAGAGGCTCAAAAATATGCTCCTTGAGATAATCGCTGAAGCGCTGACCCGAAATGACCTCCACCACGGCAGCCAGCACATCGTGCGACAGGCTGTAATACCAGTGCTCGCCGGGCTGGAAGGCCAGAGGCGATTTCGCAATGGCCTGCACGAACTCGCGGGTGGTGAAATCCGGGCGCTCGCGATAGAGCTTCTGCAGCGGCTCGGTTTCCAGATTGTAGGTGAGACCGCTGGTCATGGTGAACAGGTGATGCAGCGTCATGGATGCGCATTCCGTCGGCTGGCGATGCGCAACATTCAGATGCATGAACTCGGGCAGATACACGCCCACGGGATCGGAAAGGAGAAATTTGCCCTGCTCATAGAGCTGCAGCATGGCCAGGCAGGTGATGGGCTTGGTCATGGAAAACATGCGGTAGAGCGTATCATGGCCGATGGGAACGCCGTGCTCGCAATCGGCCATGCCCAGCTGACGGCGGTATACGGGCTCGCCGTCCAGATAAATGGCGAGATCCAGACCGGCTTTTCCGCGCCGGGTGTGGAGCATGTTCAGAAACTCGTCAACCTGTGAAAAATTCATTTTCTTCAGTCCCTTTCCATATGATCTTGATGTAGCGGCGGATTGATGCGAAAGCATTTCGACAGGCGGGGGGCGTTTTCCTGCCGGAAAGCAGAATAACCGCAGGGCAGAATGCTTGACGAGCCATGGAACGCTTGCTATAATATAATTGGGTGGATATCATCGATTCATGGGGGAGAGACGCCACCCCGGCCCGGCAGCATGACTGGCCGACGGCAAAGAGCTATTGATGACGACCAATTTGCAAAATATGGCGGAAATAAAGGAGCGCCTGTTGCAATTTGAGCGCAGATATGATATATATATGAATCATTTCCCCCAAAATTTATCAGTAAAGGATAGTGATTTCGCTCCATGGAGAGTGTGGGCCCACGAAGTATACTGCTGCTGTGTCTGTTGCTGGCAGGCGGATTTTTTGCCGGAACAGAGACAGCGCTGTCTTACTGCAACCGCATCCGGATGCAGGTGATGGCGGACGATGGCGACAAGCGCGCTGCGCGCGTCGTATGGATTCTTGACCGGTTTGACCGCGCGGTGGTCACGCTGCTGATTATGATCAATGTGGTCTATGTGACCATCGCATCGGTGGCCACAATGCTGGTGGTGGAGGCCATCGGCAACGTCGGCTCGCTGGTGGCGACGATTGTGACTACGCTGACGGTTTTCCTGTGCTGCGAGACGATTCCCAAGAACATCGCCCGCGCAAACAGCGACTGGTATATTCTGCGGGTTTCCCTGCCCATTCGCGTCATAATGATCATTCTCAAGCCTGTGGCAATGCTGCTGACAGGCTTTGCTGGCGTGGCCAAAAAAGCGGTCAACCGGCAGGCGGACAGCGTGCCGACGGTGACAGAGGATGAGTTCGCATCCATTGTGGAGGATGCGGAAGAGGACGGCGTGATTGACAGCGAGGAATCGGATATTATCAAGTCCGCCATCGAGTTTGGCGATATCCGCGCGTGCGATGTGATGACAAGGCGCGAGGATGTGGTGGCCATCCCGGTGGATATTTCCAACGAAGAGCTGGAAAAGACGCTGCTTGACAACAAGTTCTCCCGTTTCCCGGTGTACGAGGGGGATCTGGATCATATCATCGGTGTTCTGCGCTCGGTGCGGTGCCTGTGGCGTATTCAGAAGGATGAATATTTCAACCTGCGCGAAAATCTTGTGCGGCCGTATTTTGTGCATCCTGACATGCGCATCAGCCAGGTGTTTGAGGGCATGAGCGGACACAGAACCCATATGGCGTTTGTGCGCGAAAACGGCAGGATTCTGGGCGTATTGTCGATGGAGGATATTCTGGAAGAAATCGTGGGCGAGATCTACGATGAGGATGACGGCGAACGCAAGACCGGCGGAGAGGAGGCAAAGAAATGCTGTCTCTTATA